>NZ_QKTQ01000005.1:0-250339 GCF_003234875.1 Curtobacterium sp. MCBD17_028
GGGGGTGGGGGTGGCGGGACTACGACGCCTGACCCGCAGTCGCGCGCGAAGGGCATCTGCTTCGCCAGCAACCTGTCGCTGTCGTCCGCGACGGCTCAGGAGATGGCGTCGATCGGCATCGAGTGGATCCGTCTTGAGTACAACTACAACGGCAGCACGGACGGCACCAACCATGGTGGAGCGTCGGCTGCCACGATCCAAAACGCGGTTGCGGCTGGACTCAAGGTGCTGGTGGTGCTCGGTGATGGCACCGCTGCGCTGCCGATGTCGGCCGGGTACAAGGCCAGCAACGGGTGGATGAGGAGCGCCGTCACGTACCTCGCCAGCCTCGGCGTCCACGCGTTCGAGATGGTGAACGAGCCGAACCTTGCGCAGAACTGGGGCGGTTCGACACCGGACCCGGCGGCGTACACGACGCTCCTGAAGACGATCTACCCGATCATCAAGGCCGCGGATCCGACCGCTTCGGCGATCATGGGCGGTCTCGCCGGGTGGGGCGAGGAGACGTCCGGTCACACGCCGCAGGGTCCGACGGGCGGCAACGGGTACCACCCGTACGACTGGATGTACCTCGTCTACCAGAACGGCGGCAAGGCGTTCTTCGATGCGCTCAACGTCCATCCGTACGACTACTCCGAGGGCACCCCGGCGACGGCGAACCCGTACAACCTCTGGTCGACGATGGGTGACCTTCGGACGCTGCAGGCGTCCAACAACGACTCCGGGAAGCGGATCTGGGTCACCGAGTACGGCGTCCCCACGGGCACTGATGCCGGGTACACCGCGTACCCGGTCTCGATGCAGCAGCAGACGATCACCGAAGCCGCGCAGATCATGGCGGCGAACTCGTACTACGGGCCGTCGTTCTTCTACCAGTGGCAGGACTCCACCGACGACTTCGGTCTCTACACCGCGGGGGGCGCTCAGAAGGCGTCGTACGCCACGTACGCCGGCGTCACGCTGCCCACGGACACGATCACGGTCGGTGGCGGGGATGCCCACGGCTCGACACTCACCTACAACCCGACGACGGGCACGTTCTCCGTTGCCTGAGAAGAGGACGCAGTCATGACGACTCCCACGGTTGCCGCGGTCGACCCAGCGACTGGGCTGCTGATGCCGCCCCTCCGGCAGGCGATGGCTGGCACCTTCACCGACCCGACGACGCCGGAGGGTGCCGCGCTCGCGTCCGGGTTCGCAGTGTCCGGTCTCCCGGCGGGGATCGAAGCGCCCTTCCGAGTGGACCCGGCGAACGGCGTCTACAACCGGCAGGGGTCATCCCTGCGGAAGTGGCGCGCCGCGCTGAACCGTCAGGAGCAGACGAAGGTCGCCGCGCGGGTGGTGCTGCAGGGCAACAGCATCGGCCAGGGAGCGAACTCCTCGGCCCCGTACTTCCAGACGTCGTGGTTCGGGGGCCGGCTGCCCGGGAAGGTGCTCAACCGGTTCCCGGACGGCGGCCGGGGCTGGAACCCGCTCAACGACACGAACTCGAACGCCGACACGCGCCTCGTCACCACGGGCACGTGGTCGACCCTCGGCAACAACATGGGCATCGGGCAGGGCTACGCTCTCACCACCGTCGACCCGACCGCGACGCTGACGTACACGCCCGCGTCCGCCGTGAACTCGATCAAGATCGTCGGCGTCACCACCACCGACGGCGGCACCGCCACGGTCAAGGTCAACGGCACCACAGCCGGCACGATCAACTGCAACGGGACGCAGGGCGGCCTGCAGGGCGCCGAGCTCGACCTCACCGTCACCGGCACTCCGACGATCACCATCACCGCGCCGTCCGGCGGCGCACGCATGTCGTTCACGCTGATCGTCGAGCAGATGACCGGCGTCGGCGGCGTGCAGTTCGCCAAGTTCGCGATCAACGGATCGATTACCCAGAACCATGTGCAGAACCCGTACCCGTCGTCCGAGCTGAACCTCATCGCGAACGTCGTGCAGCCGGACCTCACCCTGATCGATCTGATCACGAACGACTGGGGTCAGGCGGTTCCGATCGCGACGTTCAAGCAGAACATGACGACGATGATCCAGAACGCCCAGACCACGGGCGACGTCGTCCTCATGGTGCCGATCCCCGGATCGGACCGTCGCGGAACTGGGTCGGGGACGATCCCGCTCGACCAGTCCCCGGTGTTCGACGACTTCGTGCAGGCCACCTACGACCTCGCCACCGAGTTCGACCTCATGGTCATCGACCTCCGGATGATCTACGGCGAGTGGGCCGACGCGAACGCCGCCGGTCTGATGTCGGACGACTACCACCCCAACGACATGGGCCACCGGGCGATCGCGCAGGTGGTGTTCTCGGCCCTGTTCGAGGGCTGGCAGTCGCTCGTGCCCCCAGCGTTCGGATCCTCGGGCATCTGGACTGCTCAGCAGTTCTTCACCGCAGCGGCTACGAAGTTCGGCAACGGGTCCACGTTCCTGCAGGTCGGTCTGTACGCCTACGTTGACACCACGAAGCCGTACCTGGCCTGCACGACCACCGATCTGATGCTGTCCGCGGCGTCGAACGGGTTCCTGCAGTTCCTGTCGAACATGAAGATGGGCGGCGGGTTCTACCTCACCCCGGGGAATGCCTCCACGATCGCGTGGCGGCTTCGACAGGCGACGAGCCAGTCGGCTTCGATGTTCCGCGTCGAGGACCCCACGGGCACGGTGAAGCTGTTCGAGCTCGATAAGGCGGGACGGCCGATCGTCGGGTCGAACCTCCCGACCGCGGCCAGCACCGTGGGTACCGCGGCTGTGACGAACGCGACGTCGGACCCCGCGCACTCGGTGACGGTGGCGACGAGTTCCGCTGTGGCGGCCGGTGGCGTCCTCGCGACGGTGACATTCTCGGCCCCGTACGGGTCGATGCGGGCTATCACCCTGCAGCCGCGGAACGCTCCTGCAGTCGCGGCTGGCCTCTTCACGACCGCGGAGTCCGCGACCAGCTACTCGATCGCCACCGCGAACGGCGTCGCATCTGGCACCACGCTGTCGCTCTACGCGACCGTCATCGGCGGCTGAGCCGGACACGAGCACCCCCAGGCCTTCGGGTCTGGGGGTGTTTCGTCGTTCCTGGGGTTCGTGACGCCTGGGATACGCTCCGAGCATGACTCAGGGGGGAACGGTCGTCGCGGGCCGTGCAGGACGTCTCAGCGCGCTCGACGGGCTTCGTGGGATCGCGGTCGCGTTGGTCGTGATCGGTCACGCGACGGGCGCGATTGGGCTGCATCTGCCGGTCGGGCTCGGGCTGTTCGACGAGGGCGGCCGTGGCGTCACGGTGTTCTTCGTCCTCAGCGGGTTCCTGATCACGAGCATCCTGCTCCGCGAGCAGGACCGGAGCGGCCGCATCGACCTGCCCGCGTTCTACTCGCGCCGGGCGTTCCGGATTCTGCCGGCGTTCTACGTGTTCCTCGCGGTTGTGTCTGTGCTGTCGGTGCTGGGGACCGTGGTCCACGTGACGAAGGCGCAGGTGCTGTTCGCGGGCCTGTTCATCTGGGACTATGCGCCGAACGGCGGGAACTGGTGGCTGGGGCACACCTGGTCCCTCGCGATCGAGGAGCAGTTCTACCTCCTCTGGCCGCTGCTGCTCCTGCTCGTCCGCCGGCGAGCCGCGATCATCGTCGCGATCGCCGTGCTCGTCCTCGATCCCGTTCTCCGTGTCGCGGAGTACGTGCTCGTGCCGTCGCTTCGCGGGTACGACAACGTCATGTTCCACACTCGGGCGGACTCCCTGATCGTCGGCGCGCTCCTGGCGCTCCTGCTGCGAACGGCCGCCGCCGACACCATCCGGCGTTGGGCAGGCATGCTCTGGGTTCCCGCCGTGGTCTACATGCTGCTGGTCGGACCGGCACTCGAGACACGACTGTCGAACGCCTACCTGCTGACCGTGGGATGGAGCATCGAGGGGCTCTGCATCGCCATCATCATCGCGGCCGTCACCGCTGCCCCCGCCGGGCGCCTGGCAGCCGTGCTGTCGTGGTCCCCGCTACGTCTGCTCGGACTGGTGTCGTACAGCCTCTACCTCTGGCAGCAACTGTTCCTCTCGCCCTACATGCCCGCACCGCTGTCGTTGCCGTGGGTCGGGATCCCGGCGGCGCTCGCTCTCGCGGTCCTCAGCTACCTGTTCGTCGAGCGGCCGTTCCTTCGCATGAAGCGACGCTTCGAACGCGCCGCGGTGGCAGACCCGCAACCCGCGATCTGAGAGACAGACGAAAGACCCCGAGGGCTGCACGCTGCAGCCCTCGGGGTCTTTCGTCGTTCCGTGACTGTCAGAGCTCTCGCGACATGTCGAGGATCCGGTCGGCATCCTGCTTGCCGACGCGGTATTCACGGACCACTCGGATGACCGCACCCTCGACGCCGTTACCGGACGGCGGATCGTAGATCACCTCGACGTTGGTGATCTGGTCCAGCACAGATCCACCACGTTGCATGAGTTCGTTCACGCCGGCGACGATCATCCTGTCGTCATAGCTGCGGTTCGTCTGCGCCATGGCTACTTCGCCGAGCCCGAGCAGGTGGCGACGGAGTAGGCGCCAGTCGACGTCGATTCCTGGATCGTCTGCCCGTCGGCGGTGATCTTGCAGGTGATCGTCGTCGCATCCGCCGACGCCTGTGCGACGAGGGAGAAGATCGTCGAGCTGAACAGGCCAGGGTCGCTGATCTGCACGTCCTTCTCGAACGGCAGCGCAGCGTCGGTTGCCTGGGAGGTGGCGGACTTGCCGTTGTCGAAAGTCATGTAGGTGACGTTGCCGGCGGTCTTGCCATCGCTGGTGACCTCGTAGTGGACCACTCGAGCGGCCGCTGCCGTAGCCGTAGGTGTGGTGGACCCGGAGGCGGTGGCCCCGGCTGTGCTGGCGGGAGCAGCGGTCGAGCCGGTCGAGCTGCAGCCTGCGAGGGCGGCGATGATGGCGGCTGAGGCGAGGATCGGGTAGAGCTTGCGCATGGTGTTCCTTTGGGATGAGCTTCGGGTGACCTGAGCATAGGGACAGAACGGCCGAAGCGAAAAGCCCTCAATATGAGGTCGTTACCGAACCGGTACTTCTGCACCCACGTCCGGACCGGCAGCGGCGGCGCGTAGGCGGCACGGGTGACGCCGCGCGCCTCGAGGGACAGCGAATAGGGCTCGTCGGGCATCCATCGGTCCTTCCGTCGCGATCCCACGACGGGGAGTGTCGTGTGTGCCGCCGACAGTCCCGCGTGAGGAATCGTTCTCGACCTGTCGTGTCCCCTCCCGCTAGTGTGCGGCTCGTGGAGAAATCGACGGCGATGCAGGTACCGGCACGCCAGGGGCAAGAGGTTCCGGCCGTGCTGGTTGAGGCCGACGGCGTCGTTGACCTTGAACTCGACGGCGACTTTCTGCCAGATGCCGAACCAGCAGACGTCATCCGCTCGTCGTAACTGAAGGACGGGGCCGGGCGAGGTCGTCGCTCGCCTGTCCCTTAGGGGTTGAGAGCGTCGCGGGGGAACGTCAGACGAGCGGCCACCGGAGGGTACGTCCGGTGGCCGCTCACCTCGTACGGTACCGACTCCTCGACGCGATGTCCGCACGCAAAGCGGTGGGTAAGCGGTGGACGGGAGGAACACGAAAGCCCCGGACCCTCGCGCGATGCTTGAGAATCCGGGGCTGGTGGTGCGCCCCCTGGGACTTGAACCCAGAACCCACTGATTAAGAGTCAGTTGCTCTGCCAATTGAGCTAGAGGCGCGTACCGTCGCGGCTCGCCGCAACGGAGAACAACAATAGCATGGGTCTCGGCCGCCACGGACCACGGGGCGACGCCACCACGTCGCGCAAGGAGCACAGGATGACCGAACGTCTCGCCGCCGGGGCCGACGCCCCCGACTTCACCCTGCCGGACGAGCACGGCACGCCGACGAGCCTGCGCGACCTGCGGGGCCGGAAGGTCATCGTGTACTTCTACCCGGCCGCGTCGACGCCCGGATGCACGACCGAGGCCTGCGACTTCCGCGACAACATGAACTCCCTGCAGGGCGCCGGCTACACGGTGCTCGGCATCAGCAAGGACGACCTCCCCGCGCTGCAGCGCTTCAAGGACGAGCAGGCCCTGACCTTCCCGCTCCTGAGCGACCCGGACCTGACGGTCCACCGCGCGTACGGCGCGTACGGCGAGAAGAACCTCTACGGCAAGGTCACGACGGGCACGATCCGCTCGACGATCGTCGTCGACGAGGACGGCCGCGTGCAGCTGCCGCTCTACAACGTGAAGGCGACGGGGCACGTGGCCGCGCTGCGGAAGAAGCTCGGCCTGGACTGAGTCCCTGCCCTCAGCGCTCGAGGTCGCGGCGGGCGAGCACCGCCGTCGTCGCCGGTGCGAAGACGAGCACCAGGGCGAGCAGCGCTGGCAGGAGCAGCACCCACCCGATCGCCGGGACCCGGAACACGCCCTGGAACGCACCGACGGCGAGGGCGATCTGGAGGAACTGCCAGACGACGACCCCGCTCCGCACCCAGGAGCGGGCGCGGGCCAGTCCGAGCACCATCGCTCCGAGCCAGATCGCGGCGACGGCGGCGAGGACGATGAGCGCCAGCCCGTTCACGACCGAGTCCGGCGGGGCGACCACGAGGTCGACGACGAGCACCACCGTGAGCACCGCCACGGCGAGGAACTCGAGCCCCACGACGACCGCGAGACCGAGCACGGTCGGCGTCCGGAATGCCGCGCGATCAGGTGATTCCCGATCAGCGGCACCCTCGGGGCGCTCCGGGCGTGGGGCTTCCGACACAGCGTTCCTCCAGCTCTCGACCCTTGATTTGGCCATATCAGTATGGAACGATGTTCGAGGTCGATGGAACGCCACGATGACGTGTGCGCCTCCCGCAGAGTCTTTCTCTCCCCCACAGAGAATCCCCCCGCAGTGCTGCAGCCCAGCTGGCCCACGCCTGCACTTGATTCGCCACGGCCGTTCGTCGTGCGATTCGAAGCTATTTAAGGAGCATCAACACATGGATTGGCGTGACAAGGCCGCCTGCCTCACCGCGGACCCCGAGCTCTTCTTCCCGGTCGGGAACACCGGCCCGGCCGTCGACCAGATCGAGAAGGCGAAGTCGGTGTGCGCTCGGTGCACCGTCACCGAGACCTGTCTGCAGTACGCGCTCGAGACCTCGCAGGACTCGGGCGTCTGGGGCGGTCTGAGCGAGGACGAGCGTCGCGCGCTCAAGCGCCGCGCTGCCCGCGCACGTCGCGCCTCCTGACCGAGCGCACCCGTTCCGACGCCGACGGCGCCCGGTCCCCCAGGGGACCGGGCGCCGTCGTCGTTCCACCCCACGTCGTCCTGCCGCGCCCGTCGTCCCTCGACCCGGACCCCGCGCGATCCCGAGGCCGAAGCCCTACGACTGCTCCGACCACCGGAAGGGGATGCCGATGGTGACCTCGGTACCGCTGCCGACCAAGGTGTGCCAGTCGATCGTGCCGCCGAGTTCGCCCTGGATCAGGGTCCGCACGATCTGCGTGCCGAGTCCCGCACCGACCTTGCCCTCGGGGAGTCCGCGCCCGTTGTCGCGCACCTGCACCTCGAGGTGGTCCTCGAACCGGTCGGCCACGATCTCGACCTCGCCGTCACGGCCGTCGAGCCCGTGCTCCACCGCGTTCGTCACGAGTTCCGTGAGGCCGAGCGCCAACGGCGTCGCCGCTTCGCTCGGGAGCACACCGAACTCGCCCGTCTTCTTGGGGCGCACGGTCGTGTTGTGACTCGCCGCGACCTCGGTCACGAGCATGAGCACGCGGTCGAACACGTCGTCGAAGTCCACGTTCTGGCTGAGACCGGTCGAGAGCGTGTCGTGGACGACCGCGATGGCCGCGACCCGACGCATCGCCTGCTGCAGGGCCTCCCGGGCCTCCTCCGAATGCGTGCGACGCGCCTGGATGCGGAGGAGCGACGCGACCGTCTGCAGGTTGTTCTTGACGCGGTGGTGGATCTCGCGGATCGTCGCGTCCTTCGTGATGAGCTCGCGCTCCTGATGCCGCTGCTCGGTGACGTCACGGCAGAGCACGATCGCCCCGATGCGCTCCCCGTGGTCGCGCAGGGGGATCGCGCGGAGCGTCACGGTCACGCCCTTCGCCTCGATGTCGGTGCGCCACGGGGCGCGGCCGGTCACGACGAGCGGCAGGGACTCGTCCACGACGAGCTGGTTGCCGAGCAGTCCGGTCGTCACCTCCGCCAGGGAGAGCCGTTCGAGCTCGCCCTCGAAGCCCATCCGATTGAAGGCGCTGAGGCCGTTCGGGCTCGCGAAGGTGACGACGCCCCCGACGTCGAGTCGCAGGAGTCCGTCGGAGGCACGAGGAGCACCCCGACGCGGACCGGTCGGTGCGCCGATGTCCGGGAAGTCCCCCGTGGCGATCATGCCGAACAGGTCGTTCGCGCTCGAGTTGAACGTCAGCTCCTGGCGGCTCGGCGTGCGCTGCTCGTTGACGTTCGAGTGGCGTGTGACGACGGCGATGGGCGCCTCCGTCGTCTGGGCGCTCGTGGCGGACAACCGACGCAGGACCGGGATCGCGCGCACGCGGGTCGGGGTGTCCTCGTACCAGTCGGGCTCCGCCGAGTCGACGATCTCGCTGCGTTCGAAGCACTGGGTGATCTGGTCGCGCCACTCGTCCCGCACGCCCTGCCCGACGACGTCGCGGTAGAACAGCGTCGCGGCGGACGACGGCCGCGCGTGCGCGACGGCCACGAACGAGCCGTCCTCCGCGGGCACCCACACCACGATGTCGGCGAACGACAGGTCGGCGAGGAGCTGACCGTCGCCCACGAGCAGGTGGAGCCACTCGACGTCCGCGTCGGTGGACCGGCCTTGGGCGAGAACGAGGTCACTGAGGGTCGACACGGAGCAAGTCTAGGTGGCCGCCTCCGGTCCTCCCTGCGACCGTCCCCACCTCGGTCCGGGGATTAAATGTCACATTCCAACGGTCAGTAGCCTGAGGGCGTGGCCGGGGAGGCCGCACCACCGCACCACGAGGGGGCTCATGGACGACCGTGCCGCACAGCGCACCGACGACGGACCGGAGGGACGGGGCACGCGCCGTCAGGGGCGGCACGCCCTGACCGAGCACGGAGCGCAGCCGGCTCCTCCGCTGCCCACGGCGCTCGACGGCGCGGTCCTCCGCCCCACGCCTCCCGGGCACGAGCCGGATCGCTCTGCGGCGCGCGCGCCGCGGCGCACCGCCGGGCCGCGCCGGCTCCGCCGCGCCGACGCCGCACCGCAGCCCCCTCGCGCAGCGCTGCCGGACCCCACCCCCGTCGCGCGGGACCTCGCCCGCTGTGTCGTCGAGATCCTCGCCGGCGCCCGTGAACTCGACCAGATCGCGCGGTGGGTGACGGACGACGTGCACCGACACCTCCAGGTCCGCGTCCGGTTGGCGGCCCGCGCGCGGTCGGTACGCCGGACGGCGCCGCGCCGGCCCGTCTTCTCGATCGGTTCGGTGATCGTCCGCGAACCGAGCGACGGTGTCGCCGAGGCCACCGTCATCGTGCATGCACGGGCACGAACGCGTGCGGTCGCGATCCGCCTGGAGGGCCGCGACGGCCGATGGCGCGCGACCGCGGTCAGCGTCCTCTGACCACCGGTGCGGACCGCACCGGAGCGCAGGGCTGACCGGCGACGGGTGCGCGAACGCCGAACGGCGACGGCCCGAGGAGGACCGCCGCCGTTCCGGGAACGCTCCCGATCAGCTCTTCTTGGCCTGCGCCCGACGGTCCGCCCGGTTCGTCGGCGCCGTGTCGCGCTGCCCGAAGGCACCGCGCTGCCCGGACGCCGTCGCCGCAGCACCGAACGACGACCCCCGCTCGGGACCCGGGACCTGCTCGGCCTCGGCGACGGCCTGCTGCCGCTGCGCGAGTGCGGTCGCGGCCTGCTCGAGGCGACCGCTCTGGTCACGGACCTCGACCTCGCCGTCGATCGACGGTGCCGAGTACTCCAGCCCGGCGGCCTCCGAGTCCTCGCCGAGGCCCTTGGCGTCGATGACGGCCGTCTCGCCGTCACGCTGCACCTGGACCTCGAGGTTGAACAGGAACCCGATGGACTCCTCGCGGATCTGGCCCATCATGCTCTGGAACAGGGCGTAGCCCTCGCGCTGGTACTCGACGAGGGGGTCGCGCTGCGCCATCGCGCGGAGACCGATGCCGTCCTTGAGGTAGTCCATCTCGTAGAGGTGGTCGCGCCAGCGTCGGTCGATCACCGACAGGACGACGCGGCGCTCGAGTTCGCGCATGGCCTCGTCGCCGAGGGCCTCCTCGCGCTTCTGGTACGCGAGCTTGGCATCCGACAGGATCTCGCGGCCGAGGAAGTCGCGCGATGCCTTGCCCCGCGATCCGGCCTCGGTGATGACCTCGTCGATGGTGATCGACACGGGGTAGAGCGTCCCGAGCTCGGTCCACATCGCGTCGAGGTCCCAGTCGTCCGGGGAGCCCTCGCCCGTGTGCGAGTCGATGATCTCGTTGACCACGCTCTCGAGGAACTGCTGCGACCGGTCGTGCAGGTCGTCGCCCTCGAGGATGCGGCGCCGGTCGTCGTAGATGGCCTCGCGCTGGCGGTTCAGGACGTCGTCGTACTTCAGCACGTTCTTGCGGATCTCGGCGTTCCGGGCCTCGACCTGGGCCTGCGCGGAGCGGATCGCACGGCCGACGAGCTTGTTCTCGATCGCGAGGTCGTCCGGGACGTTCGAGCGGCCCATGAGGCTCTCGGCCGCGCCGGAGTTGAACAACCGCATGAGGTCGTCGGTGAGGGACAGGTAGAAGCGGCTCTCGCCGGGGTCGCCCTGTCGACCGGAGCGACCACGCAGCTGGTTGTCGATGCGCCGGGACTCGTGTCGCTCCGTGCCGAGCACGTACAGCCCACCGGCGTCGCGGACCTTCTCGGCCTCGACCTCGACCTCGGCCTTGACGCGGGCGAACACGTCGTCCCACGCGGCCTCGTACTCATCCGGGGTCTCGGTCGGGGACAGCCCCTTCGCGTGCATCTCGGCGACGGCGAGGAACTCCGCGTTGCCGCCGAGCATGATGTCCGTACCGCGGCCGGCCATGTTCGTGGCGACCGTGACCGCACCGAGGCGACCCGCCTGGGCGACGATCGCGGCCTCGCGCGCGTGGTTCTTCGCGTTGAGCACCTCGTGCTTCACGCCGCGCTTGGCGAGGAGCTTGGACAGGTACTCGCTCTTCTCGACGCTCGTCGTGCCGACGAGGACGGGCTGGCCGTTCTCGTGCCGCTGCTCGATGTCGGCGGCGACCTGTTCGAACTTCGCGGGCTCGTTCTTGTACACGAGGTCCGTCTGGTCGTTGCGCTGCATCGGCCTGTTCGTCGGGATCGGGACGACGCCGAGCTTGTACGTCGACATGAACTCCGCCGCCTCGGTCTCGGCGGTACCGGTCATGCCGGAGAGCTTCTTGTACAGGCGGAAGTAGTTCTGCAGCGTGATGGTGGCGAGGGTCTGGTTCTCCGCCTTGACCTCGACGCCCTCCTTCGCCTCGATCGCCTGGTGGATGCCCTCGTTGTACCGGCGGCCCATGAGGATGCGACCGGTGTGCTCGTCGACGATGAGCACCTCGCCGTTCATGACGACGTAGTCCTTGTCGCGCTTGAACAGGGCGTCGGCCTTGATCGCGTTGTTGAGGAACGAGATGAGCGGGGTGTTGGCCGACTCGTACAGGTTGTCGATGCCGAGGTAGTCCTCGACCTTCTCGATCCCGGGCTCGAGCACGCCGACCGTGCGCTTCTTCTCGTCGACCTCGTAGTCGACGCCGGGACGCAGGCGCGTGGCGATCGTGGCGAACTCGGTGAACCAGCGGTTGGCCTCGCCCGAGGACGGTCCGGAGATGATGAGCGGCGTGCGGGCCTCGTCGATGAGGATCGAGTCGACCTCGTCGACGATCGCGAAGAAGTGCCCGCGCTGCACCATGTCCGACGCCTGCCACGCCATGTTGTCGCGCAGGTAGTCGAAGCCGAACTCGTTGTTCGTGCCGTACGTGATGTCGGCGGCGTACTGCTCGCGACGCTCGGCGGGCTCCTGCCCCGCGAGGATGCAGCCGGTGGTCATGCCGAGCGCGCGGAACACGCGGCCCATGAGCTCGGACTGGTAGCTCGCGAGGAAGTCGTTGACGGTGATGACGTGCACGCCGCGCGAGGCGATGGCGTTGAGGTACGCGGCCGTCGTCGCGACGAGCGTCTTGCCCTCACCGGTCTTCATCTCGGCGATGTTCCCGAGGTGCAGCGCGGCACCGCCCATGAGCTGGACGTCGAAGTGACGGAGCCCGAGCGTGCGCTTCGACGCCTCACGCACCGCGGCGAACGCCTCGGGCAGCAGGTCGTCCAGGGACTCGCCGTTCGCGTACCGCTCGCGCAGCTCACGCGTCTCGTCGCGCAGTTCCTCGTCGCTGAGGGTGGCGAAGTCGTCCTCGAGGTCGTTGATCGCCTCGGCGTAGGCCTTGAGGCGTCGGAGCGTGCGCCCTTCGCCGATGCGGAGGACCTTCTCCAGCACGTTGGTCAATCGAGACTCCTCATGGTGTCGTCTGGCGCTGATCGCTCGGGGCCTCCGGACGGCCGTTCGCGCGCGCCTGATCAGCCAGCCATGCTAGCAACCTCCGCGCCCGCACACCTGGGCAGCGGGCGCGGCCGGAGCCGATGGGTGGGCCCGTTCGCTCGGGGCGGACACGAGGGCCCCGACCGCACCGTGTGGTGCCGACCGGGGCCCTCGTGGTCGTGCGCGGAGGTCAGACGGTCACGCCAGCGCGTTCGACCGTCGCGGCCTCTTGCTGGACGGGTGCGGCGTCGTCCAGGGCGATGACGCCGTAGTCCCAGCCCTTGCGGCGGTACACGACGCTGGGGCGTTCCGTCTCGGCGTCGATGAAGAGGTAGAAGTCGTGGCCGACGAGCTCCATGTAGTACAGCGCGTCGTCGACGGTCATCGGGGACGACGCGAAGACCTTCGTGCGGATGACGACGGGGTTGTAGGCGTCCTCGTCCGTCGCCTGGGCCTCGTCCGTCACGACGGGCAGGCTGCCGGTCGCGACCGTCTCGATGAGCGTGCCGTCGGCGGGCACGACGTCCATCGTGGCGAACCCGTCACCCGCCGCCTCGGCGACCGAGGTCGGGCGGTGACGGCCCCGGTGGACCTTCTTGCGGTCCTTCGCACGCCGCAACCGTTCGGCGATGCGGGCGAACGCCAGGTCGAACGCCGCGTACTTGTCGGACGCGGTCGACTCGGCGCGGATGAGCGGCCCGGGACCGATGAGGGTGAGCTCGACGCGGTCGTCGCCGCTCGCCCCGCTGCTCTTCTCGTGGTGTCGACTGACCCGGACCTCGAAGGCCACGGCACGATCGGCGAGCGCGTCGATCTTCGCGGACTTCTCCTCGGCGTAGGCGCGGAAACGGTCGGTGATCCCGACGTTCCGTCCCGTGATCGAGATGTCCATGGCGGCTCCCATCCAGACTCGGCGCGTCGCCTCCTCGTGGCGACTCCAGACGCCTTTCGAGCGAGCGTAGACCCGGGTGCACGCGACGATTCAGGGTCCGGTCCCAGCCTCCGACGGGGAGGACGGCTCCACGCTCGCCGTCGCCACGCACCGCACCACGCGGCCGCCCGCTGCGCGGACCGCCCGGATCGCCTCGGCCATGGTCACCCCGGTCGTCACGACGTCGTCCACGAGCACGACGGCGCGGTCGCGCACGTCCACCGCGCGGAGGGTGCCGACCGTCGCGGTCACCCGGTCCACCGCCGACAGCGACTTCTGGCCGCCGTCGCGCCTGCCACGGGCCCGCGGGTCCGGCACTCGTCGGAGCACGCGAGCGGTCCGGAAACCACCGCGACGGAGCAGGACGACGACCGGGTCGAATCCCCGCCGCCGACGTCCCGCCCGCGAGGACGGCACCCGGACCACGACCGCGTCGGGTGCCTCGGCGAGCGCCCCCCGGAGTGCCCGCACGGTGGGGCGGGCCAGCGGTCCGACGACGTCGAGCCGTCCGTGCACCTTGAACGCGAGCACGAGGGCCCGGGCCGTCCCGCGGTAGGTGAACGGGGCGTCGAGCCGGACGCCGGCCACGAGCCGGACGCACGACGGGGTCGCGGCGAGGTCCTCGAGACACGCGTGACACACCGGGCGGTCGTCACGCCCGCAGACGACGCACGACACCGGCAGCAGCACGCCGAGCGCCTCGATCGCCGCGTCCCGCCACCGGTCGGCTTCCCGCTCCCCCATGCCTCGATCGTCGCGCCGCGGCCGTGTGACTCGGCGCCGGATCCATCAGTCGGTGGACGGCGGTCCGGACGGGAGCACCTGGGGAGGACGGGCCTCCCGGCCTACCGCTGCGTGCCGAGGACGGCCGCCGTCACGCCGCTGTCGTCCCAGCCACCGCCGCTCTCGGCGAGCACACGGCCGTCGGTCATGCGCAGCAGCAGCGAGTCGGACGCACCGCCGACGATCGTCGTCGCCGAACCGGACGGGCGGTTGAGCGTCGTCGAACGCCCGCCGATGGTCGACGACGTCACGGTCGAGCCGGTCGCGGTGGAGCCGAGCGACGCCACCTCGAGGTCGCTCTGCCACGTCGCGTCGACCGGGGTGCCCGCGGCGACCGGCACCCGGACGGGTGCGCCGAGCGCGGTCGGCTGCTTCTGCGAGTTCCGGAGCACGCCCATGACGTACAGGGCGGCACCCTCGTCGGTGTCGATGAGCGCGAGTGCCCGGGTGGCGTCCCGCGACACGCGGAACGCGACGAGTCGGCCGTCGGGCAGGCTCGACGAGATCGGGTGCGGATCGCCCTCGAGCCCGTACGCGACGACCGACCGGGGGTCCGCCGCCTGGGCCGACCACACGAAGCCCTCGTCGTCGATGGACGGCGCGACGAGACCGCTCCGCGTGTCCACCTGCACGGGAGCGCTCGAGCCGGACCGGACGGCGTCCACGCCGTCGGCCGTGCCGACCGCGGCGGAGGTGCCCGCCGCCGTCACCTCGAGTGACGTCGGGTCGAGGCCGCGGATCTTGTCCGCGATGCCGGCGAGTTGGTCGACGGCTCCCGCGGCTGCGTTGCCGACGGCGTTCTTCGCGACGACGAGCGGCCGGGCGTCGACGTCGGGGTCGCGTTCGGCGTTCGTGCCCGTCGAGTCGGGCACGTCGAGGCTCGTGCCCTCGACCGTGATCGTCACGGACGAGATGCTCGCGACCGACGCCAGACTCGCGGTGAGCTGCTCGCGCATCCGGACCTTCTCGACCGTGGTCGCTTTCAGCGCGTCACTCGTCAGGTCGACCTGGGCCGACCCGCTCTCGATCGTCACGGCGTTGAGGGACAGCTGCGTGCCCTCGGGGAACGCCGTGACGACCGCTCCCTTGAGCCACTCGCTCGGCCCGGCGAGCAGCGCGCTCGCGATCCGCGTGCTCGTCGACGACCGGGCGAGGAACCACCGTTCCTCGGGCACGAGGTAGTGGTACGTCGGGTCGTAGAAGTACAGGGCGTGCGCCTGGAACACCGACTCGAAGCTGACGGGCGACAGGATGATCCCGCCGGGCGCGTAGCTGATCCGCCACTGCCCGTGTTCCTTGCGGAACTGGAACGTCAGCGTCGACGTCGCGTCGCTGTCGGCCTGCGTGTACTCGCCGTCGGCATCCACCGTGGCCGACACCGTCATGGTGTACGAGAGCCGACGGTCCCCGGTGCGCGCGACGGTGCCGCTCCCCTGGCGGACGGTCACACTCTGCCGCGGGTTCCACCGCTGCGCGAACCCCGTCGTCAGGAACTCCCGTGCCACCGCGTAGTTGTCCTGGGCACCGGTGGCCGCGTCGATGAACTGTCGGAGGACGGTCTCCTGGTCCGAGCCCTTGACCGGCCCGTTCGGGCGGTAGTCGACGCCGGACGGCGCCTGGTCCTCGACGCGGCCGCCCTTCTGCACGGCACCGCCGGTCGGGATCGCGGCGCAGGCGGTGAGCACGACGAGCACGAGCGTCGCGACGAGCGCGGTGAGGACGCGCCGGGTCACCGCTGCGGCCCTCCGTCACCGTCGGCGGGGACGGCCGGGAGGCGCGGCTCGTCCTCCAGGTCGTCGAGCGCGGGCAACGGGATCACCGACCGCGTCACCGCGTCGCCAGCGCGGCGCGGGAGCGTCAGCACGAACACCGATCCGACCGTCGGCCGCGACCAGACGTCGATCCGCCCGCCGTGCAGGTGTGCGTCCTCGAGGCTGATCGCGAGCCCCAGGCCGGTCCCGCCGATGGTCCGCTGTCGACTCGGGTCGGCCCGCCAGAACCGGTCGAACACGCGCTCGACGTCCTGCGGGGGCATCCCGACGCCCTGGTCGCGCACGGCGATCGCGACCGTGTCGGCGTCGCTGTCGACCACGACCTGCACCGGCTTGGCCTCGCCGTGCTCGATCGCGTTCCCGACGAGGTTGCGGAGCACGCGCCGGATCCGTCGTCCGTCGGCCTGCACGACGACGTGGCCGCCCGGTGTGGCGACCTGCAGCTCGACTCCGGCCGACTCGGCGAGCGGCCGGAACTCGTCGACGATGTCGGTCGCGAGCGCCGCCGGCACGACGGGCTCCGTCTCGAGCTGCACCGCCTGGGCGTCGTACCGCGAGATCTCGAGCAGGTCCGCCAGCAGCAACTCGAACCGGTCGATCTGGGTGTGCAGGAGCTCGCTCGACCGGGCCACCGCTGGTTCGAACGCGTGCCGGGCGTCGAACAGGACGTCGCCCGCGAGCCGGATGGTCGTCAGGGGCGTGCGGAGCTCGTGGGACACGTCCGACACGAACCGCTGCTGCACGCGGGACAGCTCGGCGAGCTGGGTGATCTGCCGGCTCATCACGTCGGCCATGCCGTTGAAGCTCGTGGCGAGGATCGCGATGTCGTCCTCGCCCCGCACGGGGATGCGTTCGTCGAGTCGACCGGCGGCGATCTTGCGGCTCGTCTCGGCCGCGACGCGCACCGGGCCGACGACGAGGCGGACGACGAGCGACGTGACGAGCGCGATGAGCACGACGAGCGCCACGCCGCCGACGGACAGCGTCTGCGACACGAAGTCCAGCGTCTTCTGCGCGTCGCTGAGGTCGTAGACGAGGTACAGCTCGTACTGCCCGGCGCTCGGGATCTGGAGCGTCGACCCGACCGCGAGCCCCGGTTCCCGTCGTCCGCCGTCCTCGAGCGCGACCGCCTGCAGCCGGAGCGCACCGGAGTCCTTCGCGACGGCCTTCCGCAACTCGGGCGTGATCACCGAGTCCGGGAAGTCGGGGCTCGCGATGTTCTGCAGCGTCTGCGTGGTGGACTGCCCCGGGGTGCGGAGGATGGCGATGCTCGTGCCGCCGGGACTCGTCGTGGTGGTCAGGATCGAGGTCTGCGCCTCGTTCTGCAGCGTCTCGAGCTCGACCTGGTTGTTGTCCTCGGCGGCGGTGGCGGCATCGAAGATGTTCTGCGCGAGGACCGTCGCGCGTTCCGACTCGGCCTCGATCTGGTCCCGCCGCTGGGCGTAGACGTTGTTCGTGATGCTCAGGGTGATCGCGGTGCCGATGACGCTGACCGCGAGCCCGGTCGTCAGGACCGTGATGGCGACCGCGCGGAACAACAGGGACCGTCGCCAGAGGAACGCGACGGCGCGCCACCCCCGCCGGATCCATCGCCGGGTGCGCCGCCACACCTGCCGGACGGTGACCACCCCGGGGGACGTGACGGATGTCGGCGTCGCACGGGCCGCGGGCCTGGCCAACGGCTAGCCCTGCGAACCCGCCCGGTAGCCGACGCCGCGCACGGTGGTGACGATGCGCGGGTTGTCCGGGTCGTGCTCGATCTTGGCGCGCAGCCGCTGCACGTGGACGTTGACCAGTCGCGTGTCCGCCTTGTAGTGGTACCCCCACACCTGCTCGAGCAGCATCTCGCGCGTGAACACCTGGTTCGGCTTCTCGGCGAGGGCGCGCAGCAGGTCGAACTCGAGCGGGGTGAGTGCGATCGGGGTGCGGCCGCGGCGGACCTCGTGCCCGGGGACGTCGACCGTGAGGTCCCCGACGGTGAGGACGGCCGCGTCGCTCGCCACCGGGCGCAGGCGCGTGCGGATGCGCGCGACGAGCTCCTTCGGGTTGAACGGCTTGACCACGTAGTCGTCGGCACCGTTCTCGAGGCCGGACACGACGTCGGCGGTGTCGCCCTTGGCGGTGAGCATGATGATCGGCGTGCCGCTCTCGGCACGGATCCGGCGACAGACCTCGATCCCGTCGACACCCGGCAGCATGACGTCGAGCAGCACGAGGTCCGGTCGCGTGCTCTGGAAGGCCTCGAGCGCGTCGGTGCCGTCCTCGCTGAACTCGAGCTCGAACCCCTCGGACCGGAGGACGATCCCGATCATCTCGGCGAGCGCCTGGTCGTCGTCGACGACGAGGATGCGCGGGCTCATGGTCCCCCTCAGGATCGGTGGTGCCGGACGTGGCGACGCGCCCGTGCTGCCACCATAACCGAGGGACCCGGTCACGACGGCCGGGCGCGGCGGGGCGGCTGTCCGCGGGGATCGCCGCCGCGCCGCCGGGACGTCAGTAGCGGTAGTGCTCGGGCTTGTAGGGGCCCTCGACCGGCACGCCGATGTAGTCGGCCTGTCGGGCGTCCAGCATGGTCAGCTCGACGCCGAGCGCGTCCAGGTGCAGTCGTGCGACCTTCTCGTCGAGGTGCTTCGGCAGCACGTACACGTCGGTCGGGTACGCCTCGGGTCGGGTCCAGAGCTCGATCTGCGCCAGCACCTGGTTCGTGAACGAGTTGCTCATGACGAACGAGGGGTGGCCGGTCGCGTTGCCGAGGTTCATGAGCCGCCCCTCGCTGAGGACGAGGACGCTCCGGCCGTTCGGCAGGCGCCACTCGTGCACCTGGGGCTTGATCTCGATCCGCTCCGCCCCCTCGAGCCGCTCGAGTCCGGCCATGTCGATCTCGTTGTCGAAGTGGCCGACGTTCGCGACGATCGCCAGGTGCTTCAGCCCGAGCATGTCGTCGACCGTCACGACGTCCACGTTGCCCGTGCAGGTCACGACGATGTCGACCTGGTCGAGGACGGATTCGAGCCGGGCGACCTGGAAGCCGTCCATGGCCGCCTGGAGCGCGCAGATGGGGTCGACCTCGGAGACGATGACGCGGGCACCCTGTCCGCGGAGCGCCTCGGCCGCGCCCTTGCCGACGTCGCCGTAACCGACGACGAACGCGACCTTGCCGCCGATGAGGACGTCGGTGGCCCGGTTGAGGCCGTCCGGCAGCGAGTGCCGGATGCCGTAGCGGTTGTCGAACTTCGACTTCGTCACGGAGTCGTTGACGTTGATGGCCGGGAACCGGAGGACGCCGGCGCGCGCGAGCTCGTACAGACGGTGCACGCCCGTCGTGGTCTCCTCGGTCACCCCGCGCAGCTCGGCCGCGATCCGGGTCCACCGGTCGGGCGAGGTCGCGAGCGACTCGGCGATCGTGCGGAGGACGACGAGACGCTCGGCCGCGGCGTCGGACGCCGGTTCGGGGACGGCTCCGGCGGACTCGGCGTCCGCACCCTCGTGCACGAGCATCGTGGCGTCGCCGCCGTCGTCGAGGATCATGTTCGGCCCGATCCAGTCGGCGCCCTCGGCCGCGGCCTCGGCCGACCAGTCGAAGATCCGGTTCGTACACCACCAGTACTCGTCGAGGGTCTCGCCCTTCCAGGCGAACACCGGGACACCGGCGGGGGCGTCCGGGGTGCCCGTGGGGCCGACCGCGACCGCCGCGGCCGCCTCGTCCTGCGTCGAGAAGATGTTGCAGCTCGCCCAGCGCACGCGGGCACCGAGCGCGACGAGGGTCTCGATGAGCACGGCCGTCTGCACGGTCATGTGGAGCGATCCCGCGATCCGCGCACCCGCGAGCGGCTGCGACGCACCGAACTCCTCGCGCAGTGCCATGAGGCCGGGCATCTCGTGCTCGGCGAGGCGGATCTGGTGTCGGCCGGCCTCGGCGAGCGTCAGGTCGGCGACGCGGTGGGGCAGCGCGGTCTGCATGTCGGTGGGCATGACCACCAGTCTCCCACCCTCCGGCCGGGAGGCACGTGGCGGGCTCGCACCGCGCCTCCCGGCCGGCGGGCGGTGGCGACCGCCGGGCGACTGACCCGGCCGGCGTCAGTCGCGCCCGAGGGGCGCGCGGCGCACCACCTGCCACCCCCGTGGGACCGAGAGGCGTTCGGCGTGCCGGCCGCAGAGGTCGTACCCGTGCGGCTCGACCCGGATCGACAGCGGTCCCACGACGACCATGGAGTCGGCGTAGTCGTACGTCAGGGTCGCCACGGCCCCCGCCCCGCAGGCGACCTTGCTGCAGATCCGCACGTCCATCTCCCGCCCAACCTACCGGGCACCCGGCAGTACCATGGCCGCATGGTCCGCCGACGCCCCCTCGTGACGCCCGTCGACCGGGCCCGCGGTCGCTCGCGGCACGGCCGGGGCGGGCGCTCGTCGGTCACCGGGCCCGACCTCGCGCCCGTGGTCACCCGGGCCGAGGCGTTCGACCGCATCGTCGGCGACACGGCGCACTACCTGGTCGAGCTGTGGCCCGACGAACTGCGCGGCGTCGTGTTCCAGGTGGCGGACATGCCGTCGACGGCGACCGAACCCGACCCGGCGGACCGCACGGTGCCACGCTGGCGCATCGACCGACGGCCGGACCGCGTGACGATCTACCGGATCCCGGTCGAGCGGCTGACGCACCTGCCCGAGAAGGACGACGTCGACCGCCGGATCGTCGTCGAGACCGCGGTGTTCCGGGCGGTCGCGGAGCTCCTCGACAAGGACCCCTGGGACCTCGCCCCGGACCGGTACCGGCACCTCTGACCCCGTCCCGCCGATCAGGGGTAGACGGTGATCGGCGTCGACGCGGTGGCACCCGGGCGCAGCGGGAACCCGGCGATCCCGGCGTCGCCCGCGTAGGACACTCCCGCGACCAGCCCACGGACACCGCGGAGCGTGAGCGCGGTGCTCGTCGGCACCGTCGTGTCCGCCGTCGTCCCCGCGGCGACCGTGACGGTCGTGCGCTCCCCGCCCGCCGCCATGGTCACCGTGGCGTCGGAGGTCGTGGGGTTGACGAGCGTGAGGCGGGCGCCGGGACCGTCGACGACGTCGACGAGGGTGGTGCCCGTGAGCGTCGGCGCGGACGCGAACCACCCGAGGTCGGTCCGGCCGTCGGTCGTCGGCGTGCTCGTCCGGGCCCCGGCGACGATCGGCACGTCCGCGGTGACCGTCACCGTGTACCGGCCGTCGGTGAAGTCGTCGAGGGGCACGTCCGTCACGACGCCGCCGTCCGCCGTGGCCTGGACCGTGGTCCCACCGCCGTCCGCGGTCGTCAGGGCCATGGTCAGGTGCGCACTCGCGTCACCCGGCACGAACACGCGGACCACCGGTGCTGCGTCGGCGGTGTCGTCGCCGTGCTGCGCGCCGTCCGTGTCGCGGAGCACGACCCCGGGGATCGTCTGCGTCCGGGACGGTGTCGCCGCCGCCTGCACGACGTCGGCCCCACCCGGGGTGAGGGTCCGCACGATGCTCTCCTGCATGGTGGCGACGATCTGACCGCCGGAGGACGTCACGTGCACGACCGGCGACGCCGCGTCGGAGACGAACCCCGCCAGCGGCACGACCTTCTGCGTGTTCGGCGCGACGACGATGCCGGTGGTGCCGGGCGCCGACACCTTGCCCGTCGTCGTGAAGACGTCGAGGTCCACGGTCGCGTTGACGTCGGTGGGGTTCGCCAGGGTGACGATGCTCGTCCGACCGGTCTCGGTGGAGCCGCCGACGAGCCAGGTCGACGTCGACGGGTCGTCGCACGAGGCGGCGGCGAGGCCCGCGACCTCGTCACCGTCGGCCTCCTGGATGCCGCTCCCGGCGACGGTCGGGGTGGTGCGCCCGGCGCGTGCCGTGACGACGGTCGGGTCCGAGCCACCGCTGCTCGCGGCGGCCAGGGTCGACCGGTGCACCTGTCCCGTGGTCGACGCCGCGGCGACGGTCTCGTGGCCGATCCGGGAGGCCGTGGTCGCGTCCGCACCGGACGCGTCGGCCAGCTGGAGGAGGCCGCCCGCGCACACCCGGGAGGCGTCCGCGGGGACGGGGGTCACGGTCCGCCCGGCGGGTCGCGCCGTGATGCCGGTGAGGTCCGCGGCGTGCGCCGCGCCGATGGTGCCCGCAGCGACGAGCACGGCGACGAGCGCGGCGCTCCCCCGGACCGCCCATCGGCGTCCGTTCCGCTGACCGTTCGTGGGCTGCTGGGTCATTCGCGCTCCTCGTCGAAGGTGGTCGCGGGTTCGTCGGCCTCGATCACGTGCGACACCGCCCGCCGTCGACGCGGCCCCGTGGGGATCGCGAGGAGTGCGGTGGCGCCGAACACGACGCCGAGGACGACGAGGAACAGCGCGTGGGCGGCGGACGCCGCGGCGGTTCCCGTGGCGGGCCGGTCGACGCGGCCGTCGTAGCTCCACAGGACGCCGGTGCCGGTCGCGCCGATGCTCGTGAACCGGGCGTCCTGGCCGATGGAACCGGCGGCGCGGTCGTGCAGTGCCTCGGCGGCTCGGGAGTCGGGTCCGTCCGCGAGCAGGACGAACCGCACGCCGAGCCGGCGGAGGTCCTCGCGCGGGTCGAAGCCGCTCCGACTGGCGAGGTTCGCCGCGAGCGTCGTCAGGCGCCGGTCGTCCGGACTGAGGCGGTGGGCGGTGGCCTGGACCGTCGACTGGTCGTCGAGCGTCGCCCCCTGCCCGCGCTCCAGGGACACTCCGAGCGTGCCGTCGCGCTGCGGGGTCAGGACGAGCGTGCCGACGTCGGGGTTCGTCCGTGCCTCCGCGTTGACGTAGGCGCTGATCACGCGCCCCGTGGTCGGGCTGATCGCCGCCGTGCCGAGGTACAGACCGGCGAACACCGGCGCGACCGTCACGCCCGTGAGCACCGCGGCGACGAGTCCCAGACCGGGCGCGAGTCGCGGCAGCGTGTCGAGCCCGACCACCGCGGCGACGACGAGCGCGAACCAGGACACGCTGAGACCGCTGCCGGGCCACACGATGGTCGTGGTGGACCCGACGCCGGACAGGGCGAGGTGCGTGGCGCCGAAGGCCGTGAGGTACCCGACGAGCGCGAACCCGAGCGCGACCGCGGCGAGGTGCCAGCGTCGGCCGAGCAGCGCACCGATGGCGGTCGCGCCGACCGGGAGCGCGAGCACCGCGAGCGCGATCGGGAGGACCGTGGTGGCGAACCCGGCGGCGTGCGACGCCGTCGTCCACCCGTTCCAGTCCGGGAGCGGGGATCCGATCGCCAGCTGGAGCGCCGACGGCGCCCGGGTGGCGTCGGGCACGCCGGGGTCGGCGAGGACGCCGAGCGGCGTGCCCGCGCGGAGCTGCGTGATCACGAGGGGGGCGAACAGCACGACCGCGGGCAGCGGGATCGCGATGCGCCGGAGGAGGTGCCGCCAGCCGAAGGCGAGGGACGCCAGCCACGTCAGCACGAGCACCGGGATGAGCGACGGGGCGCTCGCGAGCACGGCTGCGAACAGCAGCGCGGCGCCCGCCGACGACGCCCAGGACCGATGGGCGCCGAGGAGTGTGAGGAGCAGCCACGGCAGGAGCACGTGCGCGATCACGGCGCCGACGTGCCCGCTCATCACGGCCGTCACGAGCGACGGCGAGAGCGCGTACAGCGTCGCACCGACGACCGGCACCCAGACCCGCGTCGTGAGCCGGCGCGACGCGAACCACCCGCCGAGGGCCGACAACGGCACCGCGAGCAGCATGACGAGCACGATCGACGTGGACGGTGACCAGAACGTGAGCGTGCCGAGCACCGCGAGCACCGCCGCGAACGGGTCACTCGGCCCCGTGAACCCGGTCCCGATCGTGTGCCATCCGTACCCGACGTTCTGCCAGAGCCGACCGACCGTCGTGCTGAGCGGCAGCAGCCCGCCGCCCGTCAGCGCGGGTGCCCCGAGCAGCGGGCCGAGCAGCACCGCCGTGACGACCGCGGCGGCGAGGACGGTCCACAAGCCGCCGTCGCCGAGGAACGACGCGCGGGGCACGGCGGCGTCCTCGACCCGGGCGAGCTCGAGGTCGCGCGCGGTGACCCGGTGCTCCCGGACGCGGCCCAGACTCACGCGGAGCGGCTCGACGGCGGCCCAGCCGACCCGGCGGTTCCGCGCGAGGGTCCGTCGTGCCCGTCCCACGCCACCGCCGAAGGCCACGGCGACGGCGGCACCGATCTCGGCACCGACGGCACCGGGGTGCTTCGCGACGAGGCGCCCGACGCTCCGGACGATCGCGAGCGGCACGAGCGACAGCCAGTGGAGCCAGAGGACCGCGGCCGGTGCGTACACGAGACGCCGGTGCAGCTGGGCCTGCCGCCGGAAACGGAGGCGACGGGTCTCGGACACCGACCGTCGTCCGAAGTCCTCGGGGCCGCCGGCGCTCGTCACCCGGGCCTCGGGCACGACGCTGACGCGGTGGCCGGCGAGCCGCGCCCGGACGCAGAAGTCGAGCGCGGCGTCGACGTGCGGCAGTCCCGGGTCGAAGCCGCCGAGCGCGGTCCAGACGGAACGGCGGACGAGCATCCCGGCGGCACCGACGCCGAGCACGTCCGCGTGCGCGTCGTGCTGTCCCTGGTCGAGCTCGTCGGCGACGAGGACCGTCGACCGTCCGAAGCGGGTCATGCTCTCGCCGAACTCCCGGATGCGCATGGGCTCCTGGGCGACCATGACCTTCGGCCCGGCGACCGCGACGGACGGCGCGATCTCGACCGCAGCGAGGAGCTCGGCGAGCGCGGTCGGCGCGGGGGCGTTGTCGTGCCCGATGAGCCACAGCCACTCGTCGACGGACTCGTCGGGTGCGGCGTGCGGTGCGACGCGCTCCCCCTGGGCCACCGCCTCCCCGAACGGCCGACCGGCCGGGATCCGTGCGAGCTGCGCGGACCCGCCGAACGAGAGCTCGTCGGTCGAGCCGTCGGTGGACCCCACGTCGACGACGACGAGGGCTTCCGGGGGGCGGGTCTGGGCGGCGAGCGCGTCCAGGGTCCTGTCGAGGAACTCCGCGCCGTTGGCGCAGACGAGGATCGCGGTGACTCTGGGCTGCATGACGCCGGTCACTCTACGTCCGGTCCGGAGCGGCTCCCGGGAGGCGCGGCGCGCGTTTCGGAGACCGCTCCCGCCGAAGCGGATCCGGTGCCGACGACCGGACTACGCGCGCTTGCGCAGCTTCCGTCGTTCGCGCTCGCTCATGCCGCCCCAGATGCCGAACCGCTCGTCGTTCTCGAGCGCGTACTCGAGGCACTGGGAGCGGACCTCGCACGAGGTGCAGATCTTCTTGGCCTCGCGCGTCGAGCCGCCCTTCTCCGGGAAGAACGCCTCGGGGTCGGTCTGCGCGCACAGCGAGTCGACCTGCCAGGCGAGCGGGTTGTCCCCCTGGTCCTCGCCGGCACGACGGACCCCGGGGACGCCGAGGTCGACGGGGTCGACGTGCCAGTCGTCCGGGACGCCGGACCGGAAGTCGGAAGCGTTCACCCTGATCACCCCTTGCTCCACCGCTGAACGGTCGTGTTGGCCACGGTCGCGGCGAGCGCCGCAGCACTAATTACACAGGTGTGATTCGCTGAGGTCAAGTCGGCGGATCATAAAACCGTCGACCTCGTATCGAAGGTCATGTCCCCCGTTCTGGCGTGTCGCGCGGCGCGTCGTCCGTGGTGTACGGGGCCGCCGGACGGCGGTCAGGAGGCGTTTCGGCGGGCTTCCCAGGCGCTCGTCACCATCTCGTCGAGCGAGTGGCGCATGGCCCAGTCGAGGTCGCGCGCGGCGAGTTCGCCGGTCGCGACGATGCGTGCCGGGTCACCCGGACGGCGGGGCGCGACGGTGGGCTCGAAGTCGATCCCGGTGCCCCTGGCCATGGCCGTCATGATCTCGCGCACGGACACACCGTCACCGCTGCCGAGGTTGTACGCACGCTCGAGCCGGTCCCCCGCGTCGAGGCGCTGGGCGGCCACCGCGTGCGAGTGGGCGAGGTCCGCGACGTGGATGTAGTCACGGACGCACGTGCCGTCGGGCGTCGGGTAGTCGTCGCCGTTGATCCGCGGCGTCCGTCCGGCCAGCAGCGCGTCGAACACGAGCGGGAACAGGTTGTGGGGGCTCGCGTCGTACAGATCGGGTCCACCGGAACCGACGACGTTGAAGTACCGCAGGCTCGTCGTGCGGAACCCGGCCGCGACCTCCATGTCGTGGAGCAGCCACTCGCCGATGAGCTTCGACTCGCCGTACGGGGACTCCGGCGCCTTCGGGGTGTCCTCGACGACGACGTCGACGTCGGGGGTGCCGTACACCGCCGCGCTCGACGAGAACACGACCCGGTCGACACCGCGGTCCGCCATCGCACCGAGCAGCGTCGCCATGCCGGTGACGTTCTGCTCGTACGTGTGGAGGGGACGCTCGACCGAGACGCCCGCGTACTTGAACCCCGCGACGTGCACGACACCGGTGACACCGTGCTCGTCGATGGCGTGCCGCACGAGGTCGCCGTCGAGGATCGTGCCCTGGACGAACGGGACGTCCTCGGGGACGAACGACGCGAACCCGCTGGAGAGGTCGTCGAGGGCGACCGTCTCGAGCCCCGCGGCCCGCAGGGCGCGTACGACGTGGGAACCGATGTACCCGGCACCGCCGGTGACCAACCAACTCATGGCGCTACCGTACCGGGACGGCGCGCCCCGACCGCGGCTCAGGCGGGGGTGGCGATGAAGACGGTGGCGGCGCCGCCCCCCGCGGCGTCGGTCTCGACGGTGACCGTGCCCTCGTCGGGCGTGACGTAGCAGGACTCCCCCCGGCGCAGCATGGTCGCCGACCGTGCTCCGACGAGGGTCACGGCGCCCTCGGTGCAGATCGCGATGGACGGTCCGCCGAGCGGCACGACCCCGCCGGCGCCCAGCCCGGCCGTGGCACCGGCGCTCGACACGCGGACGAGTGCGAACCCGACGCCCGCGGGTGCGAACCGGTCCACACCCGGCGCGACGGGCTCGGGCGTGAGCAGCGGCGGCGGCCCCGGCGTGAAGTCGAGCACGTGCAGCAACTCCGGCACGTCGACGTGCTTCGGCGTCAGACCACCGCGCAGGACGTTGTCCGACGGCGCCATGAGCTCGATGCCGAGGCCCTCGAGGTAGGCGTGGATGTTGCCCGCCGGCAGGTAGAGGGCCTCGCCCCGGGCGAGCGAGACCCGGTGCACGAGCAGGGCGACCGCGACGCCCGGGTCGTCCGGGTACGACGCGGCGAGGTCGACGACGGTCGCGGTGTTCGGCGTCGGGTCCTCGACGGCGGTCGCGAGTTCCCCGAGCACACGCACGAGGGAGCGCGCGTCGTCGTCCGCGGTGACGAGCCAGCGGACGGTCTCCTCGAGGCCCTGGTCGCGCAGCCGGTCGGCGAGCGGCGCCGTGCGACCGGTCCCGCCGTCGATGCGGACGATGTCGGCGAGCGCCTCGTCCACCGGGCGGAACCCGCTCAGGGCCTCGAACCGCTCGCTCAGCGCGACGACGAGCTCGGGCTTCGGGTACGGGTCCTTGTAGTTGCGCTCCCCGGCGTCGACGGGGATCCCCGCCGCCTCCTCGCGCGCGAACCCGTCGCGGGCCTGCTCGGGCGTGGGGTGCGCCTGCAGTGACAGCGGTGCCGCGGCGGCGAGCACCTTGAGCAGGAACGGGAGGCCCTCGGCCCCGCCACCGAGCGCGGCGTCCGGTTCCTCGCGGATCCAGTCGGCGAGGGTGTCCGCACCACCGACCATCGCCGGGTTCACCACGACGCTCGGGCTGCCCGGGTGCGCTCCGAGCCAGAGTTCGGCCTGCGGCTGACCGGTGACGGTGCGGCCGAGGAGTTCGGGGATCGCGGTGCGGGAGCCCCAGGCGTAGTCGCGCGGGGTGTTCGTGATGCCGAGGAACATGGCTCCGACCATATCGGCAGGGGCCGACGGCAGTGGTCCCGGGCCCGCGGCCCGGTAGCCTCGTCGTCGTGACGAACACCTGGCCGTGGACCCGCGGACGCGTCCCGGAGCGTGAGGCGTTCGGCTTCGCCGCCACCGTGCTCTTCATCGTCTTCACGGGCGACGGCATCCCGAACACCATCAGCTGGATCGGATGGGCGGTCGTCTGCGCCGGCGCGGGTGCCTGGGGGGTCGCGATCGCGATCCGGGCCCGGCCGTCGTTCCGGCGCACGCCGAACGCCCTGTGGGTGTACATCGCGTGGTGCCTCGTGAGCGTCGCGTGGTCGCACTGGCGGGTCGCGACGACCGCGAGCATCGCCGCGCAGCTCCTCTGCGCCCTCATGGCGGTCGTCATCGCCTCGACCCTGAGCTGGCGGCGGATCCTCGACGCGCTGAGCCTCGCACTCCGCTGGGTCCTCGCCCTGTCCCTCGTGTTCGAGGCGGTCGTCGCGGTCCTCGTCCGCCACCCCGTCTACCCGGTGTGGACGCACTACGGTGGCCGGCACGTGCCGGCCGCGTTCGCGTTCTCGCGGGCGGAACTGTTCACCGGCGGACGCATCCAGGGCCTCCCGGGCAACGCGAACCTCCTGGCCATGGTGGCGTTGCTGGCCGCGATCGCGGTCGGCGTGCAGCTCGCCGAGGGGCGCATGCGGCGCGTGCGCGCGACCGGCTGGCTCTCGGTGGCCGCGGTGGTGTTCCTGCTCACCCGCTCCTCCACGGTGGTGGCCGCCGCGGCCGTGACCGCGCTCGTGCTCGCCGGTGCGCTCGTGATCCGTCGCGTGCCCACCGGACGACGGACTCCGCGGTACCTCGCCGGGCTCGCGATCGCGGTCGTGCTCGCCGGCCTCGTGGCGCTGCTCTGGCGGCCGGTGCTCGCGCTGGCGGGCAAGAGCCCGGACCTGACCGGACGCGGGGAGATCTGGCGGGCGGTGTGGGGCCTCGTCGAGCAGCACCCCGTGCTCGGGTGGGGGTGGCTCGGGTACTGGTGGCCCGCCATCGAGCCGCTGAACCACCTCGCCGTGCGCAACGGCGTCACGTACCTGCAGGCGCACGACGCGTTCCTCGACGTCTGGATGCAGACCGGCGTCGTCGGGGTGGTCCTGTTCGGCCTCGCCGTCCTCACGACGCTCGTGCGGTCGTGGGCGAGCGCCACGGCGTTCAGCTACGACGCCGACCACCGCCCGCGGGCGTTCGCGCCGGTCTCGCTGCTCGCCCTGCTCGTCGTGGTGGCGCTCCTCGTGCAGAGCGTCACGGAGTCCCGGCTCCTCTACGAGGGCGACTTCATCCTCTTCGTGCTCGTCGCGGTGAAGACCCGGATCGTGGCCGTCGGCGACGAACCGCCGTCGATCGGGGACGGGCCGCGTGTGCCGGTCCGCAGCCGGTCCTTCCGTCGTGCCGCGGCCGGCCGCTGACCCGCGACCGGCTACGGTTGACGCCGACCCCGCCCCCGTCCGAGAGGACCCCATGACCGCGCCGGCCGTCCTGCGCTCCCGTCCGCACCCGCTCGAGGTCGTCGGCATGGTGCTCGCCACCGTGCTCCTCACGGTCCTGAGCGCCGCGGACAAGCTCACCTGCTCCAAGGGCGTCTTCGCCTCGAACGGCGCGAGCACCGACCCGTACCAGGACGTCGTCCGCAAGGCCTGCTACTCGGACGTGCTGTCGCTCTGGGGCAGCCGGGGGCTCATCGCGCACCTCGTGCCCTACGTGCACGGGACGTACACGGCCGACCCGCCGGCGGTCCACGGCGGCACGGTCGAGTACCCGGCACTGACGGGCCTGTTCGTCTGGCTCACCGCACTTCCGGTGTCCACCGACGTCGGGTTCCTGCTCGTCACCACCTGCGTGTTCGCGGTCGTCGGCGTGCTCGTGACGCTCCTCCTGGTGCGTGTCGCCGGTCGGCGGGCCTGGGCCTGGGCAGCGACGCCGCCGCTCGCGCTCTACGCCCTGTACAACTGGGACGTCTTACCCGTCCTGATGACCGCGCTCGGGATCGCGCTCGTCGTCGCGGGCCCGCGGCGCTGGTCGACCACCACCCGCGTGCTCCTCGCGGCCGCCGCGTTCGGGGTCGGCGGCGCGCTCAAGCTCTACCCGATCATGTTCGTGCTCCCCCTGGCCCTCGCGGTGCTCACCGACGGACGCGGTCGGACGATCGGTCGGCGTCTCCTCCGGGCCCTCGCGCCCATCGGCGTCGCGGTGGGGGTCGTCGCGGTCGTCAACGTCCCGCTCGCGGTCGTCAACTTCACCGGGTGGTTCTCGGTCTTCCGGTTCCAGGCCGCCCGCAACATCGATCGCGCGACGCTGTCGATCTGGTACTGGGGGCTCCGTCCGTGGTCCGACGACGGCACCGAGCACATCCAGCACCTCATGAGCGCGGCGTCGACCGCCGCGACCGCCGTCGGCATCGTCGTCGTCGTGGTCGTGAGCCTGCTGCTCGCACGCGGCGGTCGACCCTACCCCTGGCTGCAGACGAGCGCGGCGCTGCTGTGCGTGTACATGGCGTTCAACAAGGTGGACTCGCTGCAGTACACGCTCTGGCTGCTGCCCTTCTTCGTCACGGTGCGGATCCGCGTCGGTTGGATCGCCGCGTACCTCGTGGCCGACCTGTGCGCGTTCGTCGGGTGGTTCCGGTGGCTGTACTACCTGACGCTCGGGCATCCGGCCGGGACCACGTGGGCCGACCAGGCGCTCGCACTCGGCGTCTGGGGACGGGCGGTGCTGCTCGTCTGCATGGTCGTCGCGTTCCTGGCGTCACCGACGGCGCGCCTGCGGGGCACCGCGGACCCAGCGCTGCCGGAGCGCGGCTGGACGGACCGAGTGGCGGACACCGGGGACGGCGGCGCCCACGCGGAGCTCAGCGGCGCCGACGCCCGAACCGGCGCTGCAGTCCCCACTGCGTGACCCGCGCCATCGCCTCGAGCACGATCGCTCGGCTCATCTTCGAGGTGCCGAGCACGCGGTCGCGGAACTCGATGGGGCGCTCGACGATGCGGCCCCCCGCGTCGTGCACCCGTAACGTCATGTCGACCTGGAAGCAGTAGCCCTTCGAGTCGATGGTGTCGAGGTCCATCTGCGAGATCGCGTCGGCGCGGTACACGCGGAAGCCGGCGGTGATGTCGTGGACGTCGAGCCGCAGCATCCACCGTGCGTACCAGTTCCCGCCGCGGCTCAGGAGCTCCCGCGACCGCGGCCAGTCGACCACCGATCCCCCCGTGACCCAGCGCGACCCGATCGCCAGGTCGACGCGGGCGGCGGCGGGTGCGTCGGCGACCGCACGGACGAGGTCCGGGAGCGCGGACGCCGGGTGCGACCCGTCCGCGTCCATCTCGACGAGCAGGTCGTACCCACGCTCGATCCCCCATCGGAACCCCGCGACGTAGGCGGTGCCCAGGCCGAGTTTGCCGCTGCGGCGCATCAGGTGCACGCGATCGTCCCCCGCCGCGATGGCGGCCACGATGTCCGCGGTGCCGTCGGGGCTGCCGTCGTCGACGACGAGCAGGTGCGCCTCGGGCACCACCCCGAGGACCCGTTCCGTCACGGCGGTGATGTTCTCCGCTTCGTCGTAGGTGGGGACGATGACGAGCGGACGGACGGACGACGGCATGGTGCGGACGGACTCCTCGGACGCGAGCGTGGACGGTCGAGCGTATCCCATGCTCGGTCACGCGCCCGGGAACGGCCGCCGTGCCGCGTGGTCCGGGCCGCGGCGCTCCGGGTACGAGATGATTGGTCCGTGAGCTCAGCACCCGGACGCCGTGTCCTGGCGCGCCGGTACGTGTCCGCGTGGATCGGGTTCTCCGCCGGCGGCCGGTTCTCCCAGGCGCTCGCGACCGTGATCGTGGTGTTCGCGTTCGGGTCCCCGACCGTCCACGTGCTCGTCGGCGCGGCCGGCACCGGTGCGGTCCTCGTGTCCCTGGTGGTCCTGGCCGGTCTCAGCCTGCTCGGGCAGCGCTACCGGATCGACTGGCACGGCGTGCTCCCGTTGAGCCTGCTCGGCCTCGTCGGGTACATGGCGCTCAGCGTCCTGTGGAGCACGTACTCCTGGTCGTCCCTGCGCGGGTTCGCGTCCACGATCGGGTTCGTGTCCCTCGGGCTGTACCTGGCGCTCGGACGCGACCTCGTGCAGGTGGTGCGCGCCTCGGGCGACGCGCTCCGGATCCTCGTCGTGACGTCACTCGGGCTCGAGGTCCTGAGCGGCCTCGTGCTCGACGTCCCGATCCCGGCGCTCGGGATCACCGGCGACATCGCCTACGGCGGCCCGATCCAGGGCGTCGGCGGCACCCGGAACTTCATGGGGTTCATCGCGGGCATGGCGCTCGTGACGTTCGTCATGGAGATCCTCACGCACAGCGTCACCCGGTGGCGGGGCATCGCGTCGGCCGCGCTCGCCCTCATCACGCTCATGCTCGTCCAGTCCCCGATCACGGGCATCGCCATGATCGCACTCGCGGTGGCGGCGCTCGCGATCGTCGCGCTCCGCCGGGCACCGCTCCCCCGCCGTCCCGGCATCAACGCGGCGCTCGGTGTGCTCCTCCTCGCCGCCGTCGTCACGGGGATCGCGCTGCGTCACCCGTTGCTCCGCGGGATCGGAGCGGCCGAGGGCACCGCCACCCGCATCGCCCTCTGGTCGCGGATCCGGATCCTCATCGAGGCGTACCCGATCCAGGGCTGGGGCTGGGTGGGCACCTGGCCGACCGACGTGTTCCCGTTCGACACGCTGCTGACCGAGTCGGGTCGCCCGTTCGGTTCCGGCCTCAACGCCCTCGTCGACGCCTGGTTCCAGATCGGGCTCGCGGGCATGCTCGTCCTCGTCGCGACCGCCGGACTGGCGTTCGCGCGTGCCTGGGTCACCGCCACGACGTTCCCCGGGGTCGCCTACGTGTGGCCCGCCGTCGTGCTCGTCCTCATCGGCGTGACGAGTGCGGCCGAGAGCTACCTGCTCCACGGCGCGGGGTTGATGATGTTCGTCACCGTGCTCGTGATCACCGCGCGACGCCGGTCCTGGCGCTCACGCCTCCGGCGCCCCTGAAGCCCGTGCACCGGTGCCCCCGCGGCGTCCGCCGGTGCGTGGGTGCACGCGCCGTGGGTGCACCCGTCGTCGGCTAGTGCTCCAGCCAGGTGCACGGCACTGCCGCCACCCACCCGGTCGGGGCCTCGAGGAGTCGTGCCGGCTGCGCGGGTCGGACGTCGCACTCCGCGGTCCACGCCGTCACCTGGTCCGACCACAGCGGCCCGGCCTCGCGCTTCTGGCCGTCGACGGGCGCGTTCAGAGCGAACGCCACGGCCACCCCGGCGGCGACGACTCCGGCCACGGCGAGGAGGCCGACCCGCAACACCCGACGCCGTGCCGCGACCGCGCGGGCCGCGAGGACGTCGGCGGCGACGAGGACCGCGGCGAGCAGGAACATCGAACTCGGCGCACCGTAGCGGATCGTCCAGACGGTCCGCAGCTGCGCGGTCGTGTACTCCGCGTACTCGTAGACCGTGTTGGCGTTGAGGTACACCGACCCCGCCCAGACGAGGAGCGAGCCGTACAGCAGCACGACGATCGCGCCGCGCTGCCACCAGCCGCCGAGCACCACGCCGAGCACGAGCAGGGCGAGGACGAGCAGCGCCGGCACGACGAGGACCACGAACCCGTGGATCGCCGCCTCCGTCCCGACGTCCGCGATGTTCCACGTCGCGGTGCCGCCGACGACCTCGAGGAGGTAGCCGACGACCATGTCGGCCACCGAGACGGGCACGTGCTCCGAGGCGGTCCGCGCGTTGGACAGCGTCGTCAGGACCTGTGCACCGGTGCCGATGACGGCACCGGCGACGACGGGCCACTTGCGACGTGAGCGGATCCCGACGAGGAGGACGGGCAGGAACGCGATCGACTGGATCTCCGAGAGACCGATGAGCACCGCGACGACCGCCAGCACCCCGGAGTGCCACCACGACCGGACGACGACCCCGAACACCCACGGGGCGAGGAACAGGAGGTACGAGTGGATGTTGGCGGCGTTGCCGGAGATCTCGATCGGGGCCAGCGGGAGCAGCACGGGCACGAGACCGAGGAGCACCCGAGCCACCCAGGACCGGACGACGGCGCCGGACAGGACGAACACGCCCGCGCCCGCGGCCGCGGCGACGGCACAGCAGAGGGCCGTGTCGACCTCCGCGAAGCGGCCGGGTGACGCCACGTGCTCCGCGAGGGCGATCACGGCACGCGGGACGACGTGCAGGTACCCCTGGTAGGGCACGAGGAGCGACCCGACGGTGCCGTGGGTGAACAGGTCCTGCAGGAAGAAGCGGCCGTCCTCGGCCCAGAGGGTCCCCCGGCTCTCGGGAGTGAGCCGGAACCAGGCGACGAGCGTGCCGACCGCCCACAGCGCCACGGCGCCGATCGCGACGACGACAGGGTGGACCGTCCGGTTCCTGAGCACCGCACGATCATGCCAGACCGCTCACCCGCTCCGTCGCCACGGCACGGCGAGCGTGTCCCGCGGCCTCACCCGCGCGGGGCGGGCCGGTCTCCCGCGGCCGCACCCGCGCACGCCGCGGTCAGCGGACGGTGACGGTGCTGCAGCCGAGCGTCGGGTTGCTGCCGCCGGTCGCGTCGATCGCGTAGACGCACACCCGGTGGCTGCCCTTCGCGGCCGGGAGCGTGGCGTCGAACCCGTGCGCCGTGCCGATCCCGCTGAAGGAGCGGGCGACGTCCGGTCGGCTGGTCGACGCGGTCAGCGCGGTCGCGCGGGTGTCGACGTACACGTGGACCGCGATCGACGTCGTCGGTGCGTCCGGGTCGAACGTCCACCCACGGACGTGGACGCCGCCGGTCACCGCCGCGACCTGGTCGAGGCTCCCCTTCGGGGCCTGGTTGACGACCGAGACGGTCCGACAGCCGAGGCTGGTGTCCGATCCGGCGCCCGTGTTCACGGCGGTCACGCAGACGGTGTGCGACCCGTTGCCGGCCGGCACCGATGTCGAGAACCCGTGTGCGGCCCCGTACACCGGGTAGAGCCGCGCGACGTCCGAGCGTGACGCGGAGGCCGTCACCCGCTGCGCCTTCCCGTCGACGGTCACCGTGACGGCCACCGGACCGGTGGTGTCCCCGTCGAGGGCCCAGCCCGCGACCGCGACCGAGTTCGTCGTGGTGGTCACGCCGTCGAGCGACCCCGTCGGGCTCGAGCCCGGGACGTGCACGGTGCTGCACGACCCGATGAGCGCGTTCGAGCCCTCGTCGACGTTGATGCCGTAGACGCACACGGTGTGGGTGCCGGCGGTCGCCGGGAGCGTCTCGTCGAACCCGTGCGCGGACCCGAGCCCCGAGGCGCGACCGACGTCGGACCGCGCGCCGGACGCGAGGGTGGTCGTGTGCGTGTGGTCGACGTAGACGGCCACACGGATGGAGTCCGACGTCTGGGGATCGAGCGTCCACCCGCGGACGCGGATGCCGCCCGGCGACGCCTGCGCCTGGTCCACCGCGCCGATCGGGGACGCGCTCGTCACGGTCAGCGTCCGGCACCCGAGCGCCGTCGTCTGGCCGCTGCCCACGCCGACCGCGGTCACGCACACCTGGTGACTCCCCGCGGCGGCGGCGAGCGTCCGGGAGAAACCGTGGTCCGAACCCCGGCCCGGGTAGGCCCTGCCGACGTCCGCGCGCGTCTGGTCGGCCGTCATCGTCGTGGGGCTGCCCCCGTCCACCGTGACCCGGACCCGGATCGGGTCGTCGACGTCGCCGTCCATCGCCCAGCCTCGGACGCTCAGCTCGTCGAACCCGCCGGTCGCCCCGTCGAACGACCCGACCGGCGACGCCGCGCCGGCCGTCGGGTCGCCGAACCAGTCGTTGTACAGGCGCCAGAAGTTCCGGTTGCCGTACGCCGAGCACGCGTCCCCGGTGCCGTAGAGGTTCGCCAGCGCCGCCGCGTTCGGCGTGTACGGCGTGTAGTAGTAGAGGTCGGCGGTCGCCTGGTCGGTGATCGTGACCGACTTGGTGCCGCACGAGGTCGGGACGTCGTACTGCACCGCGGCGGTCGTGCCGGGTGCGTACCAGGTGAAGTACTTGCTCGTGCCGGTGGGGTTCGCGTACCGCTTCCACTGCCAGGCGGCCCAGTACACCTGGTTGCCGACCCCCGAGTACGCCGGGTCGCAGGCGCCGTTCGTCGTGTCCGGGCAGGCGTAGCCCATGGCCCGCGAGAGCACGCCCGACGAGGGCTTCTGTGCGGTGCTGCCCGACACGAGTCCCTGCTCCTTCTGCAGGGTCACGAGGATCACCTTGGGGCTGATGCCGCACGCGACCGCCACCCGGGTGATGATCGTCGCCGCGCTCAGGCCCGATCCGCCGGTGACCGCCCCGCACATGGGGTCGGCGGCGTGCGCGTTCAGCGACGACGTGCCGACGTTGAGGCACGAGGTCGACTTGCACGTGCCGATCTGGTCGTCGAGGAACGACTGGACCGCCGACGCGGACATCGCGTCCCCGTCGAAGAAGTTGGCGTCCGAGATGATGTTCCCCGCCTGGAACGACGACCCGCTGAGCGCGCGGGCGGCTTCCTCCCCGGGCGAGCGCGGTGCGACCTGGAACCCGACGAGCACGGTGGCCAGGGCGAGCACCGCCAAGACCGTCGCCAGGAGCTTGTTCACGTCGTCGGTCTCCTCTTCGCCGGTGGCGTCGGTGCTGGTCCGGTCCGCGGGCGCGGCGATCATCGGATGGGGTCGCATGACCACATCAGGTCCTCAGGGTCACTTCAGGCTACGGGAACCACTCCAGTCACACAGCCCCCGATCCGTCCCCCGAACGGGCGGCACGACGGAACGGCCGGGAGGCTCGGCACACCTCCCCGACGCGGCTGCGGCGGGAGGTGTGCTCAGTCCGCCTCGAGGAGCTCCTCGACCCGCCGACGGTCCGCACGGGTGGCACCGTCGCCGCGACGGGCGCGACGGGCATGGCGGACCAGGCCCGGGGCCTCCCGGACGAGACGCCGCCACTGCGCAGGCGTGAGCTGTGCGCGGTCGGGGCGCGCGAGGTCGAGGAGGGCGCGCGCCGTGGTCCGGAGCACCACCCGCAGCGTCGTGCCGGCCGTCGCGTTGCGCAGGACGACCGAGAGCCGGTTCCGGATGCTCTGGTAGCGGACCAGGGGTGAGTCGCTGCCCGAGCTCGCCGCGTGCCGGTGGACCACCACGGCGTGCGGCGCGTGCCCGATGTCCCACCCTGTCAGGCGCAGCCGCCACGACACGTCGACGTCCTCGTAGTACATGAAGAGGTGCGGATCGAACCCGCCCGCCTGGTCGAGCGCCTCGCGACGGATGAACGCGGCGCCGCCGCTGAACCCGAACACGGGGGTCGTCTCGCGCGGCCCCTCGATCGGGGCGAGCCAGTCGCGGTCGCGGCCGTTGCCGCTCCGGGACAGCACGACGCCCGTGCCGTTGACGAGGTGGACGCCGCCCTCCGAGCGCCGCCAGCGTGCCCCGTCGGGCGCGACGAGGTCGTCGGGGTCGCGGCCGTCCGGGTCCGGGCGGAAGGTGCCCTCGAGCAGGGCGGTCGCGGCGACCGCGGCGGTGCGGGGTCCGGCCGCCTCGAGCGCGGCCACGCCGTGTGCCAGGAAGCCGTCGTCGGCGACCGCGTCGTTGTTGAGCAGGGCCACGACCGTTCCCCGTGCGGCCGCGATCCCGGCGGTCACCCCGCCCGCGAACCCGCTGTTCCGGTCGATCGGCACGACGACCACCCGCGGCAGGTCGCGACGGAAGCGGGCGACGTCGGCGTCGCGGGCCTCGTTGACGACGAGCACCACCTCGACGTCGTGCTCGCTGCGCTGCGCGAGGACGGACTCCACCGCGCGCACGGTCAGGTCGGCGCGGTGCCAGTCGACGACGACGACCGAGACGAGCATCCGACCATCATCCCGCACCACCGGCGGTCTCCACGGTCCCGCGCCGGGGGGCTGGCTATACTCGCCACGGCCAGTGCGCCACGACCGCCGTCGACATCTGGAGATCCCGTCTTGACCGTCACCACCACGGGCACCGTGTCCGTCGTCATCATCAACTTCCGCGGCACGGACGACACCCTGGAGTGCGTCGCGCGGTTGAACGAGGTCGACTGGCCCGCACGCCAGCTCGAGATCGTCGTCGTCGAGAACGGCTCCGGCGACGACAGTGCGACCCGCCTCCGGGCGGCCCTCGGCGACCAGGCGAACGTCAAGCTCGTCGTGTCCGACGAGAACCTCGGGTTCACCGGCGGCAGCAACCTCGGCGCCCGCACGGCGACCGGCGAGTTCGTGGCGTTCCTCAACAACGACGCCAAGCCGGACCCCCAGTGGATCCGCGAAGGGCTCGCCGCGTTCGCCGCGAGCCCGCGCATCGGCGCGGTCGCCAGCAAGGTCCTCGACTGGGACGGCACGGCGATCGACTTCGTCGAGGCCGGGCTGACCTGGTTCGGCATGGGCTACAAGAACCACACGACCGAGCCCGACGACGGCCGGTTCGACCGCGAGAAGGACATCCTCTTCGGCACGGGGTCGGCGCTCTTCGTGCGCCGGGCGCTGTTCCTCGAGATCGGCGGGTTCGACGAGGACCTGTTCATGTTCTACGACGACGTCGACCTCGGGTGGCGGCTGAACCTGTACGGCTACCGCGTCCGCTTCGCGCCGAACTCGATCGTGTACCACAAGCACCACGGCTCGATGAAGAGCTTCGGCGAGTACCGCGAGATGTACCTGCTCGAGCGCAACGCGCTGCACATGCTGTACAAGAACCTCGACGACGCCAGCCTCGGCACGATCCTCCCCGCGGCCCTCGCCCTCCTCGCCCGTCGCGCCGTCGCCAAGGGCGAGCTCGACAGCGAGTCGTACGACCTCCGCCGCTTCACCGGGGCACCGGACGAGCACGAGCCGACCACACCGGTGTCGAAGGACACCGTGGCCGGTCTGTTCGCGGTCGACCAGTTCGTGGCCGACCTGCCGAAGCTCCGGCAGAGCCGGGCCGAGGTGCAGTCCCGTCGGGTGAAGACCGACAAAGAGGTCTTCCGGCTCTTCGGGAACATCTTCCACCCGCTGTTCGGCAACGACTACTACCTCGAGGGCTTCACCGCCATCCAGGACGCGTTCCAGGTGAACCGGCCGATGATGCGCAAGCGCGTCCTCATCATCACGGGCGACGCGCTCGGCGAGAAGATGGCCGGCCCGGGCATGCGGGCGTGGAAGATCGCCGAGGCGCTGAGCGAGCACAACGACGTCCGCCTCGTCACCTGGAACGTCGCCAACCGGGCCTCGGACCAGTTCGAGGTGCACCGCGTCCGTCTGCAGGACGAGCGCGCGATGAAGGTGCACGAGGAGTGGGCCGACGTCATCTTCTTCCAGGGCTTCGCACTGCGGCACTTCCTGACGCTGCAGGCCTCGAACAAGATCATGGTCGTCGACCTCTACGACCCGATGCACCTCGAGCAGCTCGAGCAGGGGCGCGAGATGGGCGACGCCGCGTGGCGGAACCAGGTCCTCGTGACCACCGAGGTCGTCAACGAGCAGCTCCAGCGCGGCGACTTCTTCCTGTGCGCCTCGGAGCGGCAGCGGTTGTTCTGGATCGGGCAGCTCGCGGCCGTGGGTCGCGTGAACCCCGACACCTACGCGCAGGACGAGAACCTGAAGTCCCTCATCGCGATCGCACCGTTCGGCATGGACTCGACGCCGCCGCAGCACACCCGCAAGGCGATCCGCGGTGTCGTGCCCGGCATCGGCGAGGACGACAAGGTCGTCATCTGGGGTGGCGGCATCTACAACTGGTTCGACACCCCGACCCTGGTCGAGGCCGTCGCGAAGGTCGCCGAGCGCCACGACGACATCCGCCTGTTCTTCCTCGGTGTCGCGCACCCGAACCCCGACGTGCCCGAGATGGCCATCGTCGCGAAGACCCGCGAGATCAGCGAGAAGCTCGGGCTGACGAACAAGCACGTGTTCTTCAACGAGCAGTGGGTCGCGCTCGACGACCGCCAGAACTACCTGCTCGAGGCCGACGCCGGCGTCTCGACGCACTTCGCGCACGTCGAGACGACGTTCTCGTTCCGCACCCGGATCCTCGACTACATGTGGGCGAACCTGCCGATCGTCACCACCGAGGGCGACAGCTTCGGCGACCTCGTGGCCGCCGAGGGCATGGGCGTCTCCGTCCCGGAGCGTGACGTCGACGCCCTCGCCGACGCACTCGAGGCGATGCTCTACGACGAGGCCGCCATCGCCGAGGCCCGAGCACAGGTCGCCCGGGTCCGTGCGGACTTCACCTGGGAGAAGGCGCTCGCGCCGCTCATCGAGTTCGCGCACGACCCGTACCCGGCCCCCGACCGCGCGAACGCCGCTGTCGAACGGGAGCGCACGGGCGGAGGCGTCGTCATCCCGCAGATCGGCAAGTCGCGCGAGCAGCGGTTCCACGAGATCGCGAACAGCCGACACGGGCTCCGCCGCGACGTCATGCTCGCGAGGCACTACCTGACCGACGGCGGCGTCCAGGAACTCGCGGGCAAGGTGCGCAACCGTGTCTCGACGATGCGCGCGAGCAAGTACGGACGCTGAGTGCGTGGCGGTGCCGGCCGGATCGGCGCGAGGTATAGTTTCCTGTTCGTCCGACGAGTGAGGTACACATGAGCACGACCATCGCCGACCGGACCGTCGCCGACCGGACCGTCGCCGACCGGTTCGCCCGTCTCCGCACGGAGCAGCTGGTGCCCGCGGGCCGGACCGCCGGGGGTACCTGGGGGTCGGTGCGCGAGATCCACGGTCAGCGCCAGCTCCTGGACCTCCTGATCCGCCGCGATCTGAAGTCCCGCTACAAGGACAGTGCACTCGGGTTCGCCTGGTCGCTCATCCGGCCGCTCGTCCAGCTGGGGATCTACTGGCTGATCCTCGGCAAGATCCTCGGCTCGTCCCGGGCGATCCCCGAGTTCGCCATCTACGTGTTCGCCGGGCTGACCCTGTACGGACTGTTCAGCGAGATCGTCTCCGGCGCGACCGGCTCCGTCGTCGCGAACGCGGGCCTCCTCAAGAAGGTCTACGTCCCGCGCGAGATCTACCCGCTCTCCGCGGTGGGCGGCGCGCTGTTCAACTTCGGGATCCAGATGGTGATCCTGCTCATCGCGACGGCCGCGTTCCGGTCCTTCCCGATGAACGAGGGGATCCTGTTCTTCTTCCCCGCGACGCTCGTGATCCTGATCTGGGCCACCGCCATCGGCCTGTTGTTCTCGGCACTCAACGTGTACCTGCGGGACATGGCCTACCTGGTCGAGGTCCTGATGATGCTCTTCATGTGGGCGTCCCCGATCGTCTACTCGTGGCAGATGGTGCACGACCGGGCGATCGCCGCGGGGATCAGCTGGATCCTGCCGATCTACGAGAACAACCCCGTCACGCTCGCCATCCTCGGCTTCCACCGCGCCTTCTGGACCGCCGGCGGTCCCGAGCAGTACCCGGACCACATGCTCCTCCGCCTGGTGATCGCCGGTGTCGTGGGACTCGTCGCGCTCTTCTTCTGCCAGCGGGCGTTCGCCCGACTGCAGGGGAACTTCGCACAGGAGATCTGAGTCCTCGGGACCGAGAAAGGCAGCACATGTCGATCGACAACGACCTCATCGCCCCGAGCGAGACCGAGGACGCCGTGTTCGAGGACGCCCCGACCGTCGTCAGCATCCGGAACGTCTCGAAGCGCTTCGTCATCCGGAAGGACAACTCCCTCAAGGAACGGATCGTCACGCTCGGTCGCGCCGGGCGCCGACACAGCGAGGACTTCTGGGCCCTCAAGGACGTCAACCTCGACATCCCGGCCGGGACGACGATCGGACTGCTCGGGCCGAACGGATCGGGCAAGTCGACCCTGCTCAAGGTGATCGGCGGCATCCTCGAGCCCAGCACGGGGTCGGTCGCTCGACGCGGGCGCCTCGCCGCGCTCATCGAACTCGGTGCGGGCTTCCACCCGGACCTCACCGGCCGCGAGAACGTGTTCCTCAACGCCGCGATCCTCGGTCTCACACAAGAGGAAGCCGAGGAGAAGTTCGACGACATCCTCCGGTTCAGCGGCATCGGCGAGTTCATCGACACGCAGGTCAAGTTCTACAGCTCGGGCATGTACGTCCGGCTCGCGTTCGCCGTCGCGATCCACACCGACCCGGACGTCCTCCTCGTCGACGAGGTCCTGGCCGTGGGCGACGAGCAGTTCCAGAAGAAGTGCCTCGACAAGATCCGCGAGTTCCAGCAGCAGGGTCGGACGATCATCCTCGTCAGCCACTCCCTCGGGCAGGTCCAGGAGCTCTGCGACCACGCCGTCGTCCTGCACCACGGCGAGGTCAAGTTCCAGGGGTCCGCGCGGCACGCCGTCAAGAACTTCCGCGAGATCCTCGAGGGTCGCCGCGTCGCCGAGGCCGAGGCCGCGGGCGAGGAAGCGACGCCCGGCAAGGTCGAGCGCGTCGAGATCGCCGCGCCGGGCCGCGCGCCGGGCGAGGAACTCCAGCCGGGCGACGACCTCGTCATCCGGATGACCGTGTCCCACACGTCGCCGCTGGAGGAGTGGAACTCGGGGTTCAAGATCGAGAACCAGCACGGCCACCTCGTGTACGGAACGGACAGCCGCAAGATCGGCTTCACGCACCAGCCGTTGCACGGTCGGACCATCGTGGAGTACCGGCTCCGGGACATCCAGTTCGGTGGTGGCCCGTACTTCATCCACTGCTTCCTCGCCAAGAAGACCGGGGAGCACATCGCGATCCTGCGCGAGGCGGCCCGGTTCGTCATGGCCGACGACGACCGTCACGCCGGGATGACGCGGGTGTCGACCGTCGCACGCGAGATCCCCGCCTGACGGTGGTCGACCTCCCGGTCCTCGTCGACGCGACCAGTCTCCCGCCGAACCGCGGAGGCGTGGCGCGCTACATCGTGGGCCTGTTGCGCGGCCTGGCCGAGGACGGCGTGGCGGTGGGTGTCGTCGTGAAGCCCGACGACCTGTCGTGGCTCCGATCGGTGGCGCCGTCGCACCGCTACGCGGTCGCGCCCGCCGCCGTGGCGCGTCGTCCGGTCCGACTGCTCTGGGAACAGGTCGGGCTGCCGCTCCTGGCCCTGCGGGCGCGGGCACGGGTGCTGCACTGTCCCCACTACACGTTCCCCCTCGCCGCTGGCCGCCGGTCCGTCGTCACGCTGCACGACGCGACCTTCTTCAGCGACCCCGACGCACACGGGGCCCTGAAGCGCCGGTTCTTCCGGCTGTGGACCCGACTCGCCCGCCGTCACGCGCGGGCCACGGTCACGCCGAGCGCCGCGACGGCCGCGGAGATCGCCCGCTTCGTGCCCCACACCGCGGTCCCCAACGTCGTCGCGCACCTCGGCGTCGACCCTGCGGTGTTCCACGAGCCCACCTCGGATGCCGTGCGCTCGTTCGCGGCCGAGCACGACCTCGACCCCGGCGAGGGCTGGGTCGCGTTCCTCGGGACCGTCGAGCCCCGGAAGCAGGTCGCCGCCCTCGTCGCCGCGCACGCCGAACTCCCGGACGCTCCCCCGCTCGTCGTCTCCGGCGGCCTGGGTTGGGACCCGACGGCTCGGGACCTGCTCGAACGCGCGGGGAACCGGCCCGGCGCCCGCCTCCGTCACCTCGGTTTCCTGCCCAACGACCATCTCGCCGCGTTCCTCGGCGGCGCGACCGTCGTGGCGTACCCGAGCACCGGCGAGGGCTTCGGACTCCCGGTCCTCGAGGCCATGGCGTGCGGTGCCGCCGTCCTGACGACGCGCCGTCTGGCGATCCCGGAGGTCGGAGGCGACGCCGTCGCGTACGTGGAGCCCACGGCGGACGCCATCGCCGCGGGTCTCGCGGGCCTGCTCGCCGACCCGGCGCTGCGCTCCGCCCTCGCCACCGACGGCCGACGGCGTGCGCAGACCTTCACCTGGCGCGCGTGCGCTCGGGTGCACGAGGAGGTCTACGCGGCATGACGACGACCGAACGACGCACGGCCCACGTCGGGATCGTGACCGTCAGCTACAACTCCGGCCGCTACCTGACCGACTTCCTCGCCTCGACCGGTGCGTCGTGCTCCGGCCGCGTCCCGGTCGTCGTCGCGGACAACCGGTCCGACGACCTGGCCGGGCTCCGCGCGGCGACGGAGGCGAGCGGTGCCGTGTTCCTGGAACTCGGCACCAACGCCGGGTACGGCAGTGCGGTGAACCGCGCCGTGGCCGCGCTCCCCCCGGACGTCGACTGGGTGCTCGTGTCGAACCCGGACGTCGTCCTCGCGCCCGGCTCCGTCGACCGCCTCCTCGCGACCGGCTCGGAACGAGCGGACATCGGCGCCGTCGGCCCGGCGATCGTCGAACTGGACGGGACCGTCTACCCGTCAGCGCGCGCCGTCCCGTCGCTCCGGAACGGGCTCGGCCACGCGCTGTTCGCCAACGTCTGGCCCCGGAACCCGTGGACCGCCCGGTACCACAGCGACCGCGACGGCGCCCGACGACGCGACGCCGGCTGGTTGTCGGGGGCGTGCCTGCTCGTGCGCCGCAGCGCCTTCGAGCGCATCGGCGGGTTCGACGAGCGCTACTTCATGTACTTCGAGGACGTCGACCTCGGCTACCGGCTCTCCAGAGCCGGCTTCCGGAACGTGTACGAGCCGGCGGCTCGCGTCACGCACGTCGGGGCGCACTCCACCCGTGGCGTGTCCGAGCGGATGCGCCGCGCACACCACGCGAGCGCGTACCGGTTCCTCGCCTCGAAGTACCACGGGTGGTACCTGTGGCCGCTGCGCGTCGCACTCAGGATCGCCCTGGGTGTCCGCAGCAGGATGCACGGTTCGACCATCTGACCACGTCGGCCTCCCAGGCCGACCCGACACCTCCCCGGGACTCCACCGATGAAACTCGCAGTCACGCTCATGGTCCGCGACGAAGCGGACGTCATCCGACCGTGGTTGGACCACCACCTCGCACAGGGCGTGGACGTCTTCGTCATCACCGACAACGGATCGGTCGACGGCACCCGCGAGGCCCTCGAGGCGTTCGCGGCGTCCGGCGTCGCCGAGGTCGACCTCCGACACGACCCGGTGCACCGGAAGCAGCAGAGCGAGACCGTGACACGGATGGCCCGCGAGGCGCACACGCTGCACGGCGCCGACTGGGTCGTCAACGCGGACGCCGACGAGTTCCTGTTCGCCAAGGACCGCAGCCTGACGCTCCACGAGGTGTTCGAACGGCTCGACCCCGCGGTGAACGCGTTCGTCGTCCCCGTCGTCAACATGGTCGGTCCCCTCGCTCGGCGCGGCGCCGGTCTGTCGCGGCTCCTGTGGCGCGACGAACGCTCTGCGTCCGAACTGCACGCAGCGGGCCTCATCTCGCAGCCGTCCGGGAACGCGATCCACGTCGGACACCCGGACGTCGCCGTCGTCCAGGGCAACCACCTCGTGACCATCCCCGCGGGCGAGGCCCCCGCCGAGGACCTCGCGCTCGAGGTCCTGCACTTCCCCTGGCGATCGTGGGGGCAGTACGAGCACCGCGTCGAGATCGCCGGTCGCGCGTACGAGGCGAACCCCGACCTCAACCCGAGCCCGAACCACCACGGGATGCGTGACTACCGGCGCCTCCAGGAGGGCGTCCTGCTCCACTACTACGCGCTCCGCCACGTCACCGAGGCGGAAGCCGAAGCGGGGCCGTTCACCCGGGACGACTCCCTCGTCCGCTCGTTCGCCGACCGCGGGACGCCGCTTGCCGACGGCGAGGACGAGGTCGTCCCGGAGGACGAGTTCGTCGACCTGCGCCGGGTCGGAGCCGCGTTGGCGGCGCGCGATGCCGAGGTCGACCGCCGCGAGACCGAACTCGGACGCGTCCGCGAGAACGTGCGGCTGCTCGAGTCGACGGTGCAGCACCAGCAACTCCGGATCGACGCCGTCGAGCAGCTCGCGAACCACCGGGAGGCCGAGCTCCAGCGCATGCGGGCGCGGCGCGTCGTGCGTATGGCCGACCGTGCGGGCGACGTGGCCCGGTCGGTCCGCTCGCGCATCCGCGCGCACTGACACGCGCACTGACACGCGCACTGACACGCGGTCGTCCTCGCTGCGACGCGGAGGTGCCGGAGACGCCGGAGACTCCGGAGACGCCGGAGACTCCGGACGCGACGCTCAGGCGCCGTCGGGTCGTCCGCCGTGGTCGGCGTGGACGTCGGGCTCGGAACCCGCGTCGACGCCGACTGCCGGCGGCCGCCGGAGGCGGAGCACGACGGCCGCCACCACCATGAACGCGAAGACGACGAGCGAGACGACGTAGTCGCCACGCGTGGCGGTCAGCGCGATCGCCGGGCCGACCGGGGTCACGAGCCCGACGGCGCTCGAGTAGGCCACGACGGCGCAGATCGACCAGAGCACCGTCAGGACCGTGCCCGCGATGCGCCCGAGCGCGGTCAGTCCGATCGCCCCGACGATCGCGGTGACCGGGACGAGCGGGAGCGCGTAGCGCGTGTTCGGGGCGCCACCGCCCATCACGAACCGGACCTCGAGGAACACCGTCAGCACGACGACCGCGACCATCATCGCCGCGAGCCACCACCCTGCCGGGACACCCCAGAGCGGCCGCCCGACGACCCCGGCGGCCTCGGTCGGCTGGGCATCGGCGGCGGCGGAGCCGTGGCGGCGTGCACGCAGCGTGCGGACGAGGACGACGACACCGACGACCGCGGCGAGCACGAGCGGTGCGAGGAGCAGGACCCACGTGAGCGGGCTCGTCGTCGGCAGGCCGGCCCGGTACACGGCGAACAGCTGCTCCCAGAACCCCTTGTCGGTCACGACGGACGACGCGGTACGGTCGTGCCGACCGAGGTGCGCCGCGGCCCAGGCCGGGTGGCTGCCGGCCACGTTGCCGGTGAGCGCGCGATTGCGGAGGTAGAACCACCCCGCTCCGAGCGCGGCGACGACACCGACGACGACGGCCGCCAGCACCCGGCGCCCCCACGCCCCGCGCGCGGTGACGGCACGGGTCGGCGCGACGAACAGGGCGACGACGAGGCCCAGGAGGAAGACGGCGAACACGAGCCGACTCAGCATGCCGCCCACGCCGACGAGCGCCGCGGCGACGACGAGCCGCGTCGTCAGGCCGGTCCGCAACGCCCGCGCCGCCAGCCCGATCGCGAGCGCGCAGAACGTGACGTTGACGAGGTCGTTGTAGATCGCGCCACCGACGAGGATGAGCATGCCGGTCGACGCGGTGGCGAGCGCGGCCACGACCGCGACGACGCCGTCCCCCGGACGCACCTGCCGCGCGGCCCACCACGTCGCGAGCACCGTCGTCCCCGCGATGAGCGCGTCCTCGAACCGGCCGGCGATCACCGCGATGTAGAGGTGGTTGCCGTCGATGAGCGGTCCGACCACGGGCGCGAGGAGCGCGTAGAACAGCGGCGGGTGCTGCGAGACCCACTGCACGGGCGGGACGGCCCCGAAGGCGGGGTGGAACTGGATCCCGCGCTCGAAGACCGGGAGGTGACCGTGCCACACCTCGTAGGCGTAGTCGAGGTGCGCGGTCTCGTCGGCCGTCGACAGCGGCCCGTTGCTCAGCGCACGGGCGACCGAGGCGAGCACGACGAACACCACGGCGGCGACCAACCCGGCGACCTCGAGCCGCGCGTCCCGCCGCGCCCGTCCCTCCCGGCGTCGCTCCCGCGCCGCACTCCGGGGTCCCTCGGCCCACGACTCAGCTGCGGACACGGAGGACCTCCTCGATCAGGACGGCGGCTCGACGGTCGAACGAATGATGTTCGGCGAACACCGCGGCACGCGCCGATCGGATCATCTCGTCGCCGGGTTGCGCGGCCGCGACGACGCGCCGCAGGTCGTCCGGACCGCCGGCCGTGACCACGACGCTCGGTCCTGCGACCTCGCGGATGCCCGGCACGTCGTCCGACACGACGATGGCTCCCGTCGCGGCGGCGTCGAAGAGCCGGTTCGACAGGAACCCACCGTCGGCCATGTCGGGCCAGTGGTCGTTGAGCACGACCCGAGCGCTGCGGTAGGCGTCGGGCAGGCGGTCGTTCGGGAGGAACGCCCCGCGGACCAGGGGCGCCACCGGTGTCGCGTCCCACCCGGATCCCCACACCGTCAGGTCGAGGCCGGCCGCCACCGCGTCGGCGACGACCGGCCGGACGGTGTCGCGGGTCTTGCCCACGAAGAGGACGTCGCTGGCGAGTTCGGGATCGGACGGTCCGGGTGCGAACCGCGCGGGGTCGGTGGCCTGGAGCAGCGTCCGGACGGGCAGTCCCGTCCGGGCCGCCGTGGCGTCCGCCCACCGAGCGCCCGCGGCGAAGCGCAGGTCGAACCGGGCGAGCTCCGGGTCGGTGACGAGGTCGGGGTGACTGATCACCCAGAGCACGTTGACGGCGCCGGGGACGACCGGGGTGTCGTCGAGTCCACGGAGCACGAGGCTGACGTCGTCGAGGTGCTCGGAGCGCGGACGGACGTGCCGGTCCCGCGCGTCGACCACGACCTCCTGACCTGCTCGCCGCAGGGCGGCCGCGAGGTCCTGGGCGAAGAACAGGTCGCCCCAGTCGTCACCGCGGGGGCCGGCGTGGGCCGCGATCTTGAGCGACCAGCGCAGACGGACGGCGCGATCGGTCGCGTGCACGGCCCGCACGAGCCACGGCACGGGGACGCGCAGCGCGACGGGACGCCCCGCAGGACCGGCGTCGACGCGTGCGATGGCGAGACCGCGCGCGGCGAGGGTCGTCGGCGTCCAGGCGTCCGCTCGGTCGTCCCAGCCGCGGACGACCGTCTCGGCGTCGGTGTCGAGGCGCCGCGGAGTCTCGCGCGCGTCCCGGTACACGCGTCCGACCGGCACGGCCCGCACGGCACCGCCGTGCACGTCCGCAGCGGCACGTGTCCAGGCGGCGAGCGTGACCTGTGCGTCGATCGTGCGCGGCGGGATCCCGACTGCGCTCGTGTGGACGGCGAGGACGGGTTCGTCGGCGGCGAAGACCACCGTGCCCGCCTCGCCGACGTCCTCGACCGGGAACCCCTCGAGGACCGGCCACGTGGGCCACCCTGGACGGATCAACCCGGCACCCGCGCTCGCGACGAGGTCGTCGCGGGTGCGCACGACCGCCTGGACCACCGCGGTGTCCGGCGTGAGCGCGTCGAGGAGGCGTCCCCACGCCTCCGGCTCGGCGTCGAGCGCCGCGTCGACCACGAGCAGACGCGCTCCGACCACGGCCGGGAGCGCGGCGGCGACGGCGCCGCCGACCGTCGCGTGCACGCGCTCGTCGACGCCCTGCCACCCCTGCGGGACGCGCGGTACGGGATGTGCGGTGGCGGGTCCGGCGTGGACGTCGTACGTGGCCAGGAGCACCTGCGCGGCGTCGACCGACGCTGCGGCCGCGTCGAGGGCGGCGGCGCGGTCGGCGAGCGACGTCCGGACGTCGGCGAGCACGAGGACGGTGGTCACGTCGGCGCGGAGCGCCGCATGGTCCACGCCGCGCTGGTCGATCTCCGTCGCGATGCCGAGCACGACGGGCCCGTGCCCCGCGTCGGGTGGGCTGACGTCACGACCGGCCAACAGGCGTCGAGCGACACCCGCAGCGACGCGAGCTGGTCCCCGGGTCCGCGCCATGCGTCCGAGGGTAGTGCCCGCGCGCCGCCGACACCGTTCCGCTCACGACCTCCGCTAGGATCGACAGCGCTGTCCAGAGCCCGAGGTGTTCCGAATTTTGAAACTGTTCGTGCAGATCCCCGCCCTCAACGAAGAGGCCACGATCGCGTCCGTGATCGATTCGATCCCCCGCGAGATCCCCGGCATCGACGAGGTCGAGCTGCTCGTGATCGACGACGGCTGCTCCGATCGCACCGTCGAGGTCGCGCGCGAACACGGCGTCAAGCACTTCGTGCACCACACGACGAACATGGGTCTCGCGCGGTCCTTCCGGGACGGCGTCGACTACGCGCTCCTGCACGGCGCCGACATCGTCGTGAACACCGACGGCGACAACCAGTACCCGCAGGCCATGATCACCGAGCTGGTGCAGCCCATCCTCCGGCGCGAGGCCGACATCGTCATCGGTGACCGGCAGACCCGCACCATCGAGCACTTCTCGGCCTTCAAGAAGAGCATGCAGCAGTTCGGCAGCTGGGTCGCCAGCCGCGCGGCCGGCCTCGACCTGCCCGACGCCGCGAGCGGCTTCCGCGCGTACTCCAAGTACTCGCTCATCCGGCTGAACATCGTGACGCGCTTCAGCTACTGCATGGAGACCATCGTCCAGGCCGGGTACAAGCGCCTCGCGATCGCCAGCGTGCCGATCACCACGAACCCGAAGACCCGCGAGTCCCGCCTCTTCAGCAACATCTGGCAGCACATGTTCCAGTCGGGGTCCGCGATCGCCCGGGTCTACCTGATGTACCGACCCATGGCCCTGTTCGCCTGGATCAGCGTGCTGCTCGCCGTGTGCGGGCTCATTCCGTTCGTCCGGTACCTCGTCCTGCTGGCGGTGGACGGCGGGGGCAACCACCTGCAGTCACTCATCCTCGGCGTCGTCCTCGTCATCACGGCCCTGCTCTCGATCGTGATCGGCGTGGTCGCCGACCTGACACGCCTGAACCGGACGTTGCAAGAGGAGACACTCGACCTCCAGAAGCTCGCCCGGTATGGCGATTGACGCCCCTCCGATCACCCGTCGCGAGCGCATCGCCGTCGTCGCGCTGACGGTCGCGTTCGGGCTGGTACTCGCGCTGTGGGCGGTCCTGACCCCGCTGTTCCACACGCCGGACGAGGCCGCCCACGTGGACGCCGTGGTGCACGTGGCGCGCGGCGACGGCTGGGCGGCACCCGGGCACCTCCGCTACGAGGGCGCGACGGTCCAGGCGCAGGCGCTCGTGGGACACGTCCCGACCGACCAGGGCCCGACGTGGGGCGCGCTGGAACGCCGGTACACGCACGAGACCGGCGTGAACCAGATGACGCAGCACCCGCCGACGTACTACGTGCTCGCGGCCGGTGTCCTGCACCTCGTGCACTACGAGCACCTCCGGTACGACCTCGTCGTGCTCACCCTGCGGCTGTTCGACGCCCTCCTCGTGCTCGCACTCCCCCTGCTGGCGTGGGCGACGACCCGACGGCTGACGGGCTCACCCGCCGCGGCGCTCGTCGGCGGGGCAGCCGTCCTCGCGGTGCCACAGGTCGCACAGATCGGTGCCTCCGCGAGCAACGACCCGCTCGTCATGCTCGCCGGTGCGCTCGTCACGTGGCTCGGGGTCCGGGTCGTGACGGGCGACGTCCGGCGCCGCACGCTCCTGGCGCTGTCGGTCGCGCTCGGACTCACGGTCGCGTCGAAGGCGACGGGTCTGCCCGCGATCCCGTTCGTCGCCGTCGCGGCGTTCTGGTCCGGTGTCGGTGTCCTCCGTCCCGCGGTGCGCGCGCTCCGGGCGCTCGTCGCGCTCGCCGTCGCCGGGGTGCTCGGCGGCTGGTGGTGGCTCCACAACATCGTCGTGTACCACGCGCTCCAGCCGAACGGACTCATCGCCCTCCGTCCGGACGAGCCCTGGACCGGCGGGGCGACGCCGAACTTCGGCCAGTTCTTCAACAGCGAGTGGACGGGCCTCGGACCGACGTTCTGGGGTGACTTCGGACGCGCTCAGTTCCCGATGACCCCGGTGCTGACGGACCTGCTCACGATCGTCGGGATCGGCGGGATCGTCGTGTGGGGGTTCCGGCGCGGCCCCGCGCTCCGCTCGGCGATCGCGCTCGCGGTGTTCCCCGCGTTCCTCGTCGCGACCCAGCTGCTCAACAACTGGCAGAGCTACGACCGCACGCAGTTCATCGGCGGCGTGCAGGGCCGGTACTTCTTCCCGGGCATCGTGGCCCTCGTGGCGTTGAGCGCGCTCGCGTGGCGACCCGCCGTCCTGACGCCCGCAGGTCGCGCCCGGTTCGGCCGGGTGGCCCTGGTGACGGCCGTGCTCGTGGCCGCGTACGGCGTCACCGTCGGGTACCGCGGCTTCTGGGAGAAGAACCAGTTCCTCGTCACGCAGGACGGCCTCCACCGGCTCGCGAGCGTGAGTCCCGTCGGCGGCGCCGGCGTGACGGTCCTCACCGTGCTCCTCGGCGTCGCCCTCGTCGCGGCGGCCGTCACCACGTGGTGGGCGATCCCCGCAGCCGCGGCGGCGCGGACGCGCGCGGCGCGGAGCGAGGAGGTCCCGGTATGACCGCCGCCGAGCGCCTCGCGGCCACCGCGGTGGTCGTGCCGCGCCCCCGGGTGACCCGGCGCGAGGTCGTGGTGGTCGCGGTGGTCACGCTGGCGTTCGCGCTCCTGCTCGTCGTGTGGGCGCTCGTCACCCCGATGTTCCAGGCCCCGGACGAGGCCGCCCACGTCGACGCCGTGCTGCACCTCGCGCTCGGCGGCCACTGGGACGCCCCCGGGCAGCTGCACTACCTCAACGCGACGCGTGCCGCGGTCGACTCCGCCGCGTCGACCCCGCCCCTCCAGCGGCCCACCGTCGGTGCCCTCCTCGCGGCGCACCCTGGCGAATCGGTGCTCGTGGACCAGATGTCGCAGCACCCGCCCACCTACTACCTGGCTGCGGCGGTCGTCCTCCGGATCCTCCACCTCCACGACCTCCGGTGGGACGTCGCCGTCGTCGTGCTCCGCCTGGTCGACGCCCTCCTCGTCGCGCCGCTGCCGGTCCTGGTCTGGGCGACGGTCCGGCGGCTCACGCGGGCGCCGCGACTCGCAGCGGTCGCGCCGTTCGCGCTGTTCGCGGTGCCCCAGCTCGCGCAGATCGGTTCCTCCGTGACCAACGAGGCCCCCGTGTTCCTCCTGGGCGGCCTGCTGACGTGGTTCGGCGTCCGGATCCTCACCGGTGACCGGCGCTGGTGGACGACACTCGCGCTCGGGCTGACGTTCGCCGTGCTGGCGTCGGTGAAGGCCACGGGCCTCCCGGCGGTCCTGTTCGTCGCCGTCGTCGTGCTCGCCGCACGCGCCCTCCCCTGGCGGGCACGGCTGGCCCGCGCCGGGGTGGCGCTCGCGATCGGCGTGGTGCTCGGCTCCTGGTGGTGGGTGCACTGCCTCGTCGCCTTCCACACCCCGCTGCCGAACGGTCTCGCCGGTCTCACCCCGGTCACGCCGTGGCCGCCCGGCTCGACGCGGAACCTGGGACTCTTCGTCGACCAGCAGTGGGACGGACTGACGCGCTCGTTCTGGGGCGAGTTCGGCGGCTTCCAGTTCCCGATGACCCCGATCCTCACCGACCTCCTGTCGCTCGTGGCGCTGCTCGCGATCGCGTGGTCGTTCACCCGCCGGTTCCCGCAGCGCGGTGCCGTCGTCGCACTCGGCGCGCTGCCTGCGGCCGTGCTCCTCGCCGTCGTCGCGTACGACTGGCGGTCCTACGGTGGCCTGCACCAGATCGGCGGGACCCAGGGGCGGTTCCTGTTCGTCGCACTCGTCGCGGCGATCGCGATGAGTGCGGTCGCCTGGTCCGCGCTCGTGGTCCGGCCGGTGCTCCGTCGCCGGGCCGCCCGGGTCCTCGTCGTCGCGGCCCCGGCCGTCGGTGCGTACGGCTTGAGCGTCGCCTACCGGGGCGAGTACGAGCAGACGAACCTCGGGATCACGCGTCCCGGCCTCGCGCACCTCGCGTACACGACGCCGCTCGGGTCGCACGCCCTCGCCGTGGTCGGCGTCCTCATGGCGGTCGCGGTCGTCGTCGCGGTGGTGCTCGCGTGGCGCTGGTGCGGGCTCGGGTCCGGTCGGGACACGACCGGCCGGGAGGCCCCGCCCACCCCGGTCCCGTCGGTCACCGCCACGGGTCCCGTGACCGCGACCGACCGCCTCCCGGACGTCGACTGACGGAGCTCGGGACGCGACGACGCCCCGGCTCCTGGCGGAGGTCCGGGGCGTCGGGGTGCCGCGCGACGGGACGCGCGTCAGGCGTCGAGGAGGCGCTGCAGGTACACGCCGTACCCGCTCTTCGCGAGCGGTGCGGCGAGCGCGGCGAGCGCGGCGTCGTCGATCCAACCGTTCCGCCAGGCGATCTCCTCGATGCAGCCGATCTTGTGGCCCTGCCGGTCCTCGATCACGCGCACGTACTCCGACGCCTGCATCATCGACTCGAAGGTGCCGGTGTCGAGCCATGCGGTGCCGCGGTCGAGCACCTGGACGTTGAGCGCACCGGCCTCGAGGTACCGCTCGTTGACCGTCGAGATCTCGAGCTCACCGCGGGCACTCGGCTCGATCGTCTTGGCGATCTCGACGACGCGGTGGTCGTAGAAGTACAGCCCCGGCACGGCGTAGTTCGACTTCGGCTCGGCGGGCTTCTCCTCGATCGAGATCGCGCGGAAGGCGTCGTCGAACTCGACCACGCCGTAGGCCTTGGGGTCGGAGACGTGGTACGCGAAGATCGTCGCGCCGTCGATGTCGGTGTTCTTGCGGAGGTTCGTGCCGAGGCCGACCCCGTGGAAGATGTTGTCGCCGAGGACGAGCGCGACGCTGTCGTCCCCGATGAAGTCCTCGCCGATGACGAACGCCTGCGCGAGGCCGTCGGGCGAGGGCTGGACCGCGTACTCGATCGTCATGCCGAGCGCGGAGCCGTCGCCCAGGAGCGCACGGAACTGGTCGTTGTACTCCGGCGTCGTGATCACGAGGACCTCGCGGATCCCGGCCATCATGAGCGTCGACAGCGGGTAGTAGACCATCGGCTTGTCGTAGATCGGCATGAGCTGCTTCGAGATGCCCTTGGTGATGGGCCACAGCCGCGTGCCGGAACCGCCGGCGAGGATGATGCCCTTCATCGCGATCAGGCCCCCTTCAGCGAGTCGTAGAACGACCGGGCGTCCGCCCACTGCGGCAGCAGCCCCTGTGCCTCGGCCTCGGCGAGCGTCGGCGCCTCGGTGTCCTTCGGGGACAGCAGCAGCTCGCCCGCCTCCTCCGGGAACGCGAGCCCGATGGCCGGGTCGACCGGGCTGATGCCGTGCTCGCGCGTGGGCTGGTAGACGTCCGTGACGAGGTAGGACACCGTGGCGCCCTCCGTCAGTGCGACGAAGCAGTGCCCGAGCCCCTCGGACAGGAAGATCGCCCGCCGGTCCTGGTCATCGAGGAGCACCGAGTCCCACTCGCCGTACGTCGGCGAGCCGACCCGGATGTCGATGACGAAGTCGAGGACCGCGCCGTGCGTCGCCGTCACGTACTTGGCCTGGCTCGGCGGGATGTCCGCGAAGTGGATGCCGCGGACGGTGCCGCGCTTCGACACGGACGTGTTCGCCTGCTTGAGGTCGATCGAACGGCCGGTGGCCTCGGCCAGGCGGTCGAAGCGGTACCACTCGAGGAACACGCCACGGTCGTCCCCGAACTGCTTCGGCGTGATCTCGTAGCTGTCGGGGATCTTCAGTTCGCGGATCTGCACCCCGAGAGCGTAGCAAGGCACCGGTTCGCGCCCTCGCCCGGGAGCGGCGCGGCGCGGGTCGGCGGGGCGGTAGCCCATCGGTAAGCTCGCCGACGATGGAGGTCCGGATGCCAGTCACCCGCACGGAGCGCTGGACGATCGGCTCGATCACCGCGGCGTTCACCCTCCTGCTCGTCGTCTGGGCGCTCCTCACGCCGCTCTTCCAGGCGCCCGACGAACTGCCGCACACCGGTGCCGTCGTGGCGATCGCCACCGGTGAGGGCTGGCCGGCGCCGGGCGCACTGCGGGTGTCGAACGCGCTCCTCGCGGCCCGCGCCGAGGTCGCGACGACCGCGCCGGCCGACCGGGGCACCTGGGCCGAACTCGTCCGTGCCGCCCCCGGTGCGAGCGCCGGAGCGGACCAGATGACCCAGCATCCACCGACCGCCTACGCCCTGGCGGCCGTCGTGCTCCGCGTGGTCGGGTTCGAGGACCTGCGGTGGGACCACGTGATCGTCGTCCTCCGCCTCCTCGACGTCGCACTCGTCGCGCCGCTGCCCATGCTCGTCTGGGCTGCCGGCCGTCGCCTCACGCGGTCCCGGCGGTTCGGCCTCGTCGCGGCTGCGGCCCTGGCGGCCGTGCCGCAACTGGCCCAGATCGGTTCCTCGGTCACGAACGACGCGCTCGTGATCCTGCTCGGCGCGGTCGTGACCTGGCTGGCGGTCCGAGTGGCCACCGGCGATCTCCGGTGGCGCACCACGGTCGCACTCGGCGCCGCCCTCGGCGTCCTGGTGGCCACGAAGGCGACCGGGTTCCCCGCCGTCCCGCTCGTCGGCCTCGCCTTCGTCGTGGCCACCACGGCTCGTCTCCGCGTACGGCTGGGACGTGCGGCGGTGGCCCTCGCGATCGGCGCCGCGCTCGGGGGCTGGTGGTGGGTCCGCAACGTCGTGCGCTACGGCACCGTCCAGCCGAACGGGCTCGCCGGCACCTGGACGGCGTCGCCGTGGGCCCCGGGCCAGCAGCGCGACCCGGGGTTCTTCCTGTCGAGCGAGTGGTCCGCGCTCACGACGTCGTTCTGGGGCCGGTTCGGGCTCCTCTCGTACCCGATCGACCCGGTCGTCGTGGTGGCGCTCACCATCGCCGGACTCGTCACCGTGGTCGCCGCGGTCGTGCTCCGGTCACGGTAGCGTGGACCCGTGCTCGCGCTCGCGACGTTCCCGGCGGTGTCCCTGCTCCTCCTCCTGGCGAACAACTGGCAGTCGTACGGTCGGCTGCACCGGATCACCGGGGCGCAGGGGCGGTACTTCTTCGTGGCGCTCGCCGCGCTCCTGCTCGTCGCCGCCGTCGGCGGACTCCGTCTGCTCCCGGCGCGCTGGTGGCCCGTCGCCGGTCGGGTCGTCGCGGTCGGGGCGCCCGTCATGGCGGTCTACGGACTGTCCGTCGCCTACCGCGGCTTCGACGAGGGCGCCGCGCTCCGTGTCACCCGCGCCGGCCTCGCCCACCTCGCCGCGACCACCCCGCTCGGTGCGCCGGTCCTGCTCGCGGCCGTGTGCCTCCTGGCCGTCGCCGGGAGCGCGACGGTCGTCGCGGTGTGGCGATCGGCCGGCCGCGGGAGCGACGTCGGAACGACCGCCGTCGGCGCGGGGCCGGACCGCCCGTCGCTCCGACGAGCCCCCGCGGCGTCCCGCTAGAATCCTCGGCGACCCTCCGCCAGACCGTTAGGAACAGTCCGTGAAGATCCTCGTCACCGGTGGAGCCGGGTTCATCGGCTCCAACTTCGTCCGACGCACGCTCGAGGACGCCTACCCGGGCCTCGAGGGCGCCGAGGTCGTCGTCTACGACGCGCTGACCTACTCCGGCAACGAGCAGAACCTCGCCCCGGTCGCCGACTCCCCGCGCTACACCTTCGTGCACGGCGACATCACCGACGCGGCCAAGCTCGACGAGGTCGTCCCCGGCATCGACGCGATCGTGCACTTCGCCGCCGAGTCGCACGTGGACCGTTCCGTGCGGGACTCCGGCGTCTTCGTCGAGACGAACGTCGTCGGCACCCAGCGCCTCCTCGACGCGGCCCTGCGGCATCGCACCCAGCGCTTCGTGCACGTCTCCACCGACGAGGTCTACGGCTCGATCGCCGAGGGCTCGTGGACCGAGGACCGGCCGCTCGAGCCCAACTCCCCGTACTCCGCGTCGAAGGCCGGCAGCGACCTGCTCGCGCGCAGCTACCACCGCACCCACGGGCTCGACCTGTCGATCACACGGTGCTCGAACAACTACGGCCCGTACCACTTCCCTGAGAAGGTCATCCCGCTGTTCGTCACGAACCTCATCGACGACCAGCACGTCCCGCTGTACGGCGAGGGCGACAACATCCGCGACTGGCTGCACGTCGACGACCACACGCGCGGCATCGCCATGGTCCTGACCCGGGGCCGCGCGGGCGAGATCTACAACATCGGCGGCGGCACGGAGCTCACGAACAAGGAGCTGACCCAGCTGCTGCTCGACGCCACGGGCAAGGACTGGTCGTACGTCGACCGCGTGGCCGACCGGCTCGGGCACGACCTCCGCTACTCCGTCGACATCTCGAAGATCCAGGCCGAGCTCGGCTACGAGCCCCTCGTGCCGTTCGAGCAGGGCCTCGCCGACGTCGTGCAGTGGTACCGCGACAACCGCGCGTGGTGGGAGCCGCTCAAGGAGCGTGCGGCGCTCGCATGACCCGGTACCTCATCACCGGCGCGGGCGGCATGCTCGGCCAGGACCTCCAGCAGGCGCTCCTCGGGCGGGCGGTGACCGCGCTGACGCGTGCCGAACTCGACATCAGCGACGGCAGCGCCGTCGGTGCCGCGGTCGAGGGCCACGACGTCGTCATCAACGCGGCGGCGTACACGAAGGTCGACGACGCCGAGACCGACGAGGCCACGGCGCGGCGCGTCAACGCCCAGGGCGCCGAGATGCTCGCCCGGGCCGCGGTCCAGTCCGGCGCCCGGCTCGTCCACGTGTCGACGGACTACGTGTTCGACGGCACGGCGACGACGCCCTACGCCGAGGACACGCCGACCCACCCGGTGAGCGCCTACGGTCGCACGAAGGCCGAGGGCGAGGCGTTCGTCCGCTCCGTCGCCCCGCACTCGTCGTACATCGTCCGGGGCGCGTGGCTCTACGGCGCCGGCGGCCCGAACTTCGCCAAGACGATGCTCCGGCTCGCGGCGTCGCACGACACGGTGAGCGTCGTCACCGACCAGGTCGGCCAGCCCACGTGGACGGGCGACCTCGCACGGCAGATCGTCGCGCTCCTCGACGCCGACGCTCCCGCCGGGGTCTACCACGGCACGAACAGCGGGCAGGCCTCGTGGTTCGAGTTCACCAAGGCGATCTTCGCCGAGGCCGGCCTCGACCCGGAGCGCGTGCTCCCGACGGACAGCAGTGCGTTCGTCCGTCCGGCACCGCGTCCGGCCTACAGCGTGCTCGGGCACGACGGCTGGGCGGCGGCCGGGATCGCGCCGATGCGCGACTGGCGGGACGCCCTGCACGCCGCCGCGGCAGCGGGGGTCCTGACCGCCTGAGGGTCGCCGGGCGCCGTCGCGGCCCGGCGCCGTCGCGCCCGGCGCCGCCCGGGGCCGTCGCGCCCTGGGCCATCGCGCCCTGCGCCGACCGCGTTCAGCGCCGGGCGAGCCGCTCCTCGAGCGGGGCGACCACCGCGGCCGGTCGGAACCCGGCGGCACGGCTCCGGGCGGCCCTCCGGAGCGCCGCCAACCGGTCACGGTCCTCGGCGAGTTCGCGCAGCGCGGCCCCGAGCGCGGCCGCGTCCCCCGGCGGCACGAACAGCGCGTCCTCCCCGAGCATCCGTCGCTGCGGGGCGGTGTCGCTCGTGACGATCGCGGTACCCGCCGCGGCGCACTGGTACACCTTGTTCGGCACCACCCGGAGCGCCTTGTCGGTCGTCCCGAACACGCCGAGACCGACATGGTGCGCGGCGACCACGGACGGCAGGTCGGCGGCCTCCACCCAGGGCGTCCAGGTGACGTCGGGTCGGTCGCCGACGGCCGCGCGCGTGGCGTCGAGGTCCTGACCGGCCCCGATCATGGAGACCTCGACGAGCCCCTCGGGGAGGCCCGCGAGCGCGTGCCCGATCACCGCGGCCCCTTGGAGGGGCGTGAACAGTCCGAAGAACACGACGCGGACGGGTCCGTCCCCGGGCTCGGGCGCGGGCTCGACCGCGGACCACTCCGCGGGCGCGCCGACGGGCACGACGACCGCCTTCGACCGCAGCGCGGCCGGCACGAGGTCCCGGTGTTCCTCGGTGTCGAGGACGATGACGTCGGCGATGGTGAGGGCGGCGCGGTCGAGCCACCGGAGGGCGCGCTGGACGACGCCACCGCCGACGCCGCGGTCGGCCGCCGTGTCCGCGGCGAAGATCAGGTGGTCGAGCACGATGGTGGTCCGGGGGAACAGCGCTCGCGCCAACCAGACGTCGAAGTGCCCCATGTACCCGACGAGCAGTGCGTCGGGACGACCGGCGGCGCGGACCCGCAGTGCCCGGACGGCGAGCCGGCTCCACGACGACAGCAGCCGCACGGCCATCCGGACCGCCCCGGTCCGCGACCCGAGCATGGCCACGCGGTCCCGGGTGCTCAGGCCGAGCGGCACGTTCGCCTCGACGACCCGGTGGCCCCGGGCACGGAGGCCCTCGACGAGGACCGTGACGCGCGGGTGGTTCGCCGACTGGTACGTCCCGAATGCGAGAATGCGCACGTGGCCTCGTGTCCTCCCTGCCCGGGCCGATGCGTCATCGGCCGCGAACTACCCTAGGTGATCATGACCACGAGCCCCGAGACGCCGCCCGCCCCGCGACGCAGCCGCCGGACCGTCATCCGCGTCGTCGCCCTCGTGCTCGCACTGGCGCTGTGCGTGGCGTTCCTCGTGCCGCGCGCGGACGACATCGCCGCCGCCTTCGCGCGGCAGCGTCCGGCTCCGCTCGCGCTCGCACTCCTGCTCGGGTTCGCCGCGACGTGGGTGACGTTCCTGTCCTGGCGGAGCCTCCTGGCCGGCGCGGGGCACCGCCTCCCGCTCGGTGCCGCGCAGCGCGTGTTCTTCCTGTCACAGATCGGCAAGTACATCCCGGGCTCGGTGTGGCCGATCGTCGCGCAGGCGGACCTCGGCCGCGAGCACAAGGTGCCCGCGGCCAAGAGCGTCGCCGTCGGCATGCTGACCCTGCTCGTCAGTTGCGGTGCCGGCGTCTGCGTGGCGGCCGTCACCATCCCGTTCGTCGCCCCCGGCGCCTTCCGGACCTACTGGTTCGTGCTCCTGCTCGTGCCCATCGTCGTCGCCGCACTCCACCCGTCCGTGCTCGGCTTCGGCATGCGCCTGGCCTCACGGGTGACGCGTCGGGAGCTCGGTCAGCTCACGATCCCCTACCCGACCCTGGCCCGCGCGTTCGGGTGGGCGGCGCTCGCCTGGGGGCTGTTCGGCACGCACATCGCCCTCGTCCTGTCGCCGCTCGCGCACCTCCGCCCCGGCGTGTTCCTGCTCGTGATCGGCGGCTACGCGCTCGCGTGGCTCGTCGGCTTCGTCGTGTTCTTCCTGCCGGCCGGGCTCGGCGGGCGGGAGGCCACGCTCACCGCGCTGCTCGTGGCGGGCGTGCCGCTCGCCAGCGGGACCGCGGTGAGCGTCGCGGTGATGTCCCGGGTGCTGCTCACGGTCGTCGACGTCGTGTTCGCGGCCGTGTTCGTGCTGAACCGGCGGCACCGTCCCGTGCCGCCCGTCGCGGTCTCCACCGAGCGGGACGACCTCGGCGCGCTCGGCTCTCGCGGAACTCCAGGGCAGCACTGATAGGTTCGTGCGGCCTGCCGGGGACGTCCGCGGGCCGAGCGAGACCGGGTCCGACGCGTCGTCGGCGAACTCCAGGAGACCGAACAGCCCCATGACCACCCTCCGCGTGATCGTCGACCAGATCGTGGCCCCGGTGCCGGGCGGGATCGGGCGGTACGCCGAGGAACTGACGCGGGAACTCATCGCCACCGCACCGGCGGGCTGCGACGTCGAGGGCATCGTGTCGGCCGTCGACGCCGGGGACCTGGCGCACATCCGGACGCTCCTGCCGGGCCTGGCGGACCTCGAGCGCCTGTCGCTGCCCCGCCGCGAGCTCTCGCTCGCCTGGCAGGGCGGGTTCGCCCACGGCGCCAGCCGCGGGATGGTGCACGCGCCGAGCGTGCTCGCCCCGTTGGTCAAGCACGACCGTGGTCTGGAGCCGGGCCGGCAGACGGTCGTCACGGTGCACGACGTCGTGCCGTGGACCCACCCCGAGACCCTGACGCCCCGCGGTGTCCACTTCCACAAGGCGATGGTGAAGCGCGCGTACAAGTACGCGGACGCCGTCGTGGTGCCCACGCACGCGGTCGCGGCCGAGCTCAACGAGATCCACCGGTTCGAGGACCGCCTCCGCGTGATCGGTGGAGCGCCGAGCGGGCGACTCCGGGTCCCGGTCGACGCCGACGTGCGGGCCGAGCGCCTCGGCCTCCCGGAACGGTACGTGCTCGCGGTGGGGACGCTCGAACCGCGCAAGGGCCTCGGGCACCTCATCGCGGCGATGGCGCGCCCCGATGCTCCCGCCGACCTCCCGCTCGTCATCAGCGGTCCGGACGGCTGGGGCGACGTCGACGTGGCCGGCACGGCCGCCGCCGCGGGCCTCGCCCCGGGCCGCGTCAAGGTCCTCGGACGGATCGAGGACGCCGACCTCGCGGTCGTCTACGCCCGCGCGTCGGTGTTCGTGTTCCCGAGCCTGGCCGAGGGCTTCGGCCTGCCCGTGATCGAGGCGATGAGCCTCGGCACGCCGGTCATCCACTCGGACGCGCCGGCCGTGCGCGAGGTCGCCGCGGACGCCGCGGTCGTGGTCGACACGAACCCCATCGAGACGTACCCGGAACGACTCGCCCACGCGATCTTCCAGGTCGTCGGCGACCAGGCGCTCGCCGCGCAGCTCCGGGTCGCCGGTCCCGACCGCGCGCGCATGTTCGATTGGCGCGACTCGGCCGCCGAGGTCTGGCACCTGCACGCCGACCTCTGAGCGGCACGCGCGGGAGGCCCGTCACCGGCCTCGCCGCGCCGCCCGGGACGCCGTGGTCGGCCCGGCACCCCTCAGAGCTGCGCGCGGAGCGCCGCCGCCTTCTGCTCGACGAGGTCCTCGAGTCCCGCGGCGTAGTCGGCCAGACGCGCGGAGACGGCGGCGTCGGCGGAGCCGATGATGCGGGCCGCGAGGAGCCCAGCGTTGGCCGCGCCGTTGATCGAGACGGTCGCCACGGGTACTCCCGCGGGCATCTGCACGATCGACAGCAGTGAGTCGAGGCCGTCGAGCCGCGCGAGCTGCACGGGAACGCCGATGACGGGCAGCGTCGTCACGGCCGCGAGCATGCCGGGGAGGTGCGCCGCACCACCCGCGCCGGCGATGACGACCTGGATGCCGCGACCGGCGGCCTCCCGACCGAACCGCATCATCTTGTCGGGCGTGCGGTGGGCGGAGACGACGTCCGCCTCGAACGGGATGCCGAGCTCGGTCAGGATCTCGGCGGCCGCGCGCATCGTCGGCCAGTCCGAGTCGGATCCCATGACGATCGCGACGAGCGGGGACGGCGGTGCGGTGGTGTCGGTCACGGGTCGATGTTACCGGCGCGGGACCGGGCACCCGGCCGCGATCCGTCCGTCCGTTCGTCCGTCCGTCCGCGCGTCGAGATGGCCGCGCCGGCACACCGGCCACCGCGGTCGGTGGGCCTACCGGCTCGTGTTCGGCACCGTGACGGTCTTGCACCCGAGACTCGTGTCGGCGCCACCGCCGACGCTCACCGCCGTCAGGCAGACCCTCCGCGACCCGGCCGCCGCGGGGACGAGTGCGGTGAAGCCGTGGGACGCCCCCGCGCCGTACACCCGCGCGACGTCCTTCCGCGTCGTGTCGGCCGTGAACGTGGTCGTCGTCGACCCGATGGCGGCCCGGACGGTGAGGGCGGTCCCGGTCTGGTCGCCGTCGAACGCCCATCCGGCCACCCGGATGCCACCGGCCGCGCCGGTCGCCGAGTCGAAGGACCCCTTCGGGCTGACGGACGGGACGGTCACGGTCCTGCATCCGAGGCTGCTGTCGCCGCCGCCCGCGACCCCGGCCGCGCTCGCGCAGACCGCGTGCTTCCCGCTCGTCGCCGGGACGGTGGCGGAGAACCCGTGCGCGGCCGTGACGCCGTAGGCGCGCGCGACGTCGGGCCGGGTGACGTTCGCGGTGATCGTGGTCGCCGCGCCGTCGACGGTGATCCGGACGGACAGGGGCGTTCGGGTCGCGTCGGGATCGAACGCCCATCCCTGGACGGTGACACCGGCCGTGACCGCGGTGGCGCGGTCGAACGACCCCTTCGGGGCGGATCCCGCGGGCGCGGTCGTGCCGCCGTTGCCGGAGCTCGCGCTCACGGTGCCGTTCGCGTCCAGCACGGCGTTCGCGACGAGGGCCCGGGCGTAGCTCGGGTACCACTCCCCCGCGGCGGGCGCACCGCCACAGGAACCGTCGCTCGCGCCGGGGGTCTTCACCCACAGGAGGGCGTCGAGCGCCGTGCCGTCATCGACGACGCGCGGGGCCGCGCCGAGTCCGGCTCCGGGCCCGTTGCACCAGGTGCCCCGCCAGCCCTGCCCGTTGCGTGACGTGTCGATGACGTAGTGGGCGCCGCCCGTCGCCGCGGAGACCTGCTGGTCGTAGGCCTGCTCCTGCGCGGTCGGGTAGTAGTTCGCGACGTTGCTGAAGAAGCCGCGCGCATCGGCGACACCCGCGGAACGGAGGCGCTGCGCCATGGTGGCCGGGGGGACCCAGTTCGAGTTCCCCCCGTCGAGGTACGCCGGGACCCCCGCGGCGGTGAAGGCGCTGACCTCGTGCGACAGGAGCGCGTACCGGCTCGTCGCCTCGTCGGGGCAGCTGCTCAGCATCGCGAGGGAGTCCGGCTCGACCATCACGGCCGCTCGCTTCCCCCGCAGGGTCGATGCGATGAGGTCCACCCACCGCGTGTACTGCGTCGCGGTCATGCCGCCGGACGAGTAGCCGCCGCAGTCGCGGTTCGGGATCGCGTAGGTGACGTAGACGGGCGTCGCGCCCGCCCCGGCCGCCGCGGCCTCCGTCGAGGTGAGGAGGTCGACGAGCTGCGCGTTCGAGTACCACTCGCCCAGCCAGATCGCGACCGGGTACTGCGCGATGGCGCGGGCGGCCGCGGCCCCGCTGCTGTCGCCCGCCGCCGCGAGGCTGCTGGCCGCCTGGGCCGCCTGGCTCGTGGGCTCGCGGTACGGTCCGCCGGCGAAGACGCCGCTCGACGCGGCGCTGTGGACCGTGGCGGCGGTGAGGGGTGTGCCCGACGCGGCGGACGCCGCGGACACGGGCACGACGGCGATCGAGACGACCGCGGCGGCGGCCGCGACGATCCCGGCGGTCGCGGCGCAGAGAGAGCGGAGCATGGACGTTCCTGACGGCGTGGTGGGCGCGGTCGTGCGTCGGGGACGCACGGGGTGGAACGTGCGTCGGGAGCACACGTGACTGGCTGTTGTCCATGACAACAGCAGTGGTCACCCCTGTGCACCGCCCAGTCCGGGGGATCCCCCATCGGGGGACGGCGCCGGTCGGGAGGGACGGCGCCGGGCCGTCGCGCGGCCGCCCGTCAGTCGTCGAAGTGCGCTGCGGCCGCCCGGGCACGGAACACGACGTCGTCGACGTCGTCGCCCGTGACCGTGACGTGGCCGATCTTCCGCCCGGGCCGCGGCGCCTTGCCGTAGAAGTGGTACTTCGCCTCCGGGAACTCGGCGAGTGCGGCGGGGTAGCGCGACGCGAGGTCGCCGTCGGCCGGGCCGCCGAGCACGTTCACCATGGCCGCGGTGGGCGCGTGCATGCCCGGCGCTCCGAGCGGCAGGTCGAGGACCGCGCGGAGGTGCTGCTCGAACTGGCTCGTCGTGGCGCCGTCGATGGACCAGTGCCCGGTGTTGTGCGGCCGCATCGCGAGTTCGTTGATGAGGATCCGCTCATCGTCGGTCTCGAACAGCTCGACCGCGAGCACGCCCGTGACGTCGAGCTCCTCGGCGATGCGGACGGCGATGTCCTCGGTCGTGTCCGCGATCCGCCCCGCGCTGCCCGGCGCCGGCGCGATGACCTCGGCGCACACGCCGTTGCGCTGGACGGTCTCGACGAGGGGCCACGGGACGACCTCGCCCGAGGGACGCCGCGCCACGGACTGCGCCAACTCCCGCGTGAAGGCGACGAGCTCCTCGACGAGCAACGCGTCACCCGAGGCGGTCTCGGCCAGGGCGGTGAACCAGTCGTCGGCCTGGTCGGACGCCGTCACGACGCGGACGCCCTTGCCGTCGTACCCGCCACGGGCGGTCTTGACGACCGCGCGGCCGCCGTGGGCGTCGAGGAAGGCGCCCAGTTCGGCCGCGTCGTGCACGGCGGCCCAGTCGGGCACGGGCAACCCGAGCGACGACAGCCGTGTGCGCATGACGATCTTGTCCTGCGCCACGGCGAGGGCGGCGGGGCCGGGACGCACGGCCACGCCGGCGTCGACGAGCGCGGCCAGCACGTCCTGGGGCACGTGCTCGTGGTCGAACGTCACGACGTCGACCTCGCGCGCGAAGGCGAGCACGGTCGCGGCGTCGTGGTAGTCACCCGTGGCCGTCGCGGCGATCGAGGCCGCCATGCCCGGCTGCTCCGCGAGCACCCGGATGTCGAGGCCGAGTTCCACGGCCGGGGGCACCATCATCCGGGCCAGCTGTCCGCCACCGATCACGCCGACGCGCAACGCCATGTCCGTGTGTTCCCTCCACGACGACCGGGACCGATCCCAGCGCGTCATCTAGACTCGCGGCGGCCGTTCTCGCATCCGCCGGCCACAACTCTACGGAACCGGGAGGGCCCGTGCGGCGTCTCTTCGCACAGCTCGCGCGCTTCGGCATCGTCGGAGCAGTCGGGTTCGTGGTCGACACCGGCCTGTTCAACCTCCTCCGCCTCACCGTCCTCGCCCCCGAGCACGTGCACGCCGGTCCCTTCTTCGCCAAGCTCATCTCGACCACGGTGGCGATCCTCGTGAACTGGGTCGGGAACCGCTACTGGACGTTCCGGCACCAGCGCCGTTCCGTGGCCGTGCGTGAGGGCATCGAGTTCGTCGTCGTGTCACTCGGCGGCATGCTCATCTCCCTCGGGTGCCTCTGGATCTCGCACTACGTCCTCGGCTACCACTCCGCGCTCGCGGACAACATCTCGTCGAACGTGATCGGCCTCGTGCTCGGTACGGCCTTCCGGTTCTGGCTGTACAAGGTGTGGGTGTACCACCCGGACCGCACCCTGGACACGCAGGACCGCAGCGTCCCCGCGGTCGCAGCCGACACAACGCCCTGACCGCGAGCCGTCGTCGGCGCGTTCCACGACCCTCCCGGCCGTTGCCGGGTCGGGTGGGGGCCACCTGCCAGGATCGGGTCCATGCCAGGTTCTCGCCGTCGGGGCGGTCTCGTCCCGCTGCCCGTCGTCGTGTCACTCGGGGTCGGCGTGGCCCTCGCCCTCACGGGGTGCAGCGGCGGCGGCGACCCGACACCGACACGGACCGCGCACGGCGCGAGCGCGACGCCCCACCCGACCGGCGACGCCACCACCGCGACGGGTGCGACGGCGGGTGCTGCCCCGATCAGCAGCGGCGCGCCATCGGGACCGGCGTCAGCCGCCCCGGGAGCGACCGCGGGTGCCGGCGGGTCCGGCTCCGGCGGGTCGTCGTCCTCGGGCGGGGCCGGCACCGGGACGACAGCGCCGGTCGACGTCGCCGGGATCGCCGCGCAGGGCGTCACGGCCGCCGGTGGTGGCACCGTCATCGCGTTCTCGAAGTCCGGTGCCGACGGCTGGACCGTGCTCGTCGTGGGGACCGGCGGGGCCGAGACGCAGTCGGTCGTCTCGGGGACGACGGAACGGGTGATCAGCGGCCCCTTCCCGAAGCAGGTGGACGCCGCGACGCAGGCCGCGGACGCCGCCGCGGCGACGGCGGCACGCGTCGACGTCGCCCACGCCGCCACGACGGCGACCGCCGCGGTCGACGGCGGCAGGGTGACGTCCCTCCGCCTCGGCGCCGCCGGATCGTCGCACCGGTGGACCGTGCTCGTCAGTGCCGGCGGCACCACCCACACGGTCGTCGTCGACGCGACGACCGGCAGCGTCGTCTCGACGGCCTGACGGACGGGCGGGCGCGGACCGGGCGGCCGGTGGAGCGTCGGACTCCGGTCAGCGCCCCATGCCGCGGTACGTGAACCCCGCCTGCCGCCAGGCCTGCGGATCGAGGCAGTTGCGGCCGTCGACGATCGCCTTGGCCGCCACGAGGGCACCGACCGCGGCCGGCTCGAGGTCCCGGAACTCCTGCCACTCGGTCAGCACGAGGACGACGTCGGCACCGCCGAGGGCCTCGGCGGCGCTCTCGGCGTAGGTGAGTTCGGGATGGACGCGCTGCGAGGTGTGGACGGCCTCGGGGTCGAAGGCCACGACCACGGCCCCCGCCGCCCGCAGTCGTGCCGCGATGTCGAGCGCCGGGGAGTCGCGCACGTCGTCCGAGTCGGGCTTGAACGCCAGACCGAGCACCGCGACGCGGCGGCCCTGGACGTCACCGCCGAGGAGCTCCGTCGCGACGTCCACGAGGCGGTCGCGACGCCGCAGGTTGACGGCGTCGACGTCCTCGAGGAAGTCGAGCGTGTGCGGCAGGCCGAGTTCGATCGACCGGGCACGGAAGGCACGGATGTCCTTCGGCAGGCACCCGCCCCCGAACCCGAGGCCCGCGTTGAGGAACCGCCGGCCGATGCGGGCGTCGAGCCCGATGGCGTCGGCGAGGGCGGTGACGTCGGCGCCGGTGACCTCGGCGATCTCGGCCATCGCGTTGATGAACGAGATCTTCGTCGCGAGGAACGCGTTCGCGCTCACCTTCACGAGTTCGGCCGTCGCGCGATCGACCACGAGTCGGGGCGTCCCCGCGGCGAGGGCCGCGGCGTAGACGTCGTCGAGCACCTCGACCGCGCGCTCACCCTCGACCCCGTCCGGCACGCCGTACACGATCCGGTCCGGGCTGATCGTGTCCTGCACGGCGAAGCCCTCGCGCAGGAACTCGGGGTTCCAGACGAGCGTCGCGTCGGGTTCGGCCACGGCGAGGTCCTCCGCCAGGCGCGCCGCCGTGCCGACCGGCACGGTCGACTTGCCGACGACGAGCTGTCCGGCACCGACGTGCGGCAGCAGTGCGGCCACCGCCGCGTCGACGTACCGGAGGTCGGCCGCTCCGTCGGCACCCTGTGGGGTCCCCACGGCGAGGAAGTGCACCTCGGACCCCGCGACGTCCGCGATCTCCGTCGTGAACCGGATGCGGCCGGTCGCGAGGGCCTCGCTGAGGATCTCGGGGAGTCCCGGCTCGAAGAACGGTGCCTCACCGCGGGACAGCGCCGCGATCTTGACGGGATCGACGTCGACGCCGACGACCTCGTGTCCGAGCTTGGCCATGGAGACGGCGTGGACGGCACCGAGGTACCCACAGCCGATCACTGAGATGCGCACCCGACGAACTTACCGGAGCGCGCCGACGCCGAGCGGCCGGACGCACCGGGGCCTCACCCAGCGCCCCACCCCCGGTGTCCCCGTGGGCCCGGACCCCGGATCACCGGCGCGTCACGACCGAGCGCCTCCGGGTCCGACGTCGTCGGACCCGGGGCCGCGGAGGATCTCCTCCCACGTCGGACCGGTGGCGTGCGCGGCGGGCGGCGGTGCGGCACGGCCGGCGAGCTCCTGCACGGCGGCCGCCACGAGCGCGACACCCGGCACGTCCCAGAACAGCACCGGACGGTCCGACGCCCCCTGCACGACCACGTCCCCGGATCCGCAGAGCCGCTGCCCGATCGAGCGGTGCACGGACACGACGAGCGCTGGCGTCAGCACCACCTCGGTGCGGTGCCGCATGAGGACCCCCTCGTGCGCGACGAGTCGGTGCGTGGTGACGACGAACCGCGTCGACAACCAGCGGAGGAACGGCACGAGCGCCCCGAGCACGAGCACCACGAGCGCCGCCACCGACACGACGAGGTCGACCCACGCCCACTGCGCGTGGAACACGCCGTGACCGGAGCCGTAGCCCGCGGCCGCGACGAGGAGCGCGACGACGGGCCGGACCAACTGGCGCCCGGAGGGCCGGATCCGGGCGACGACGCGCTCGCTGGGTCCGTCCTCGTCGGGCATGGCGTCATGCATACCGCAGGTGCGTCACATCGCCCACGGCGATCGCCGTGACGGCACCGGATGCACGGCCTGCTCCCGGCGTGGACGCAGTGCCGGGCCCCTCGACGACCAGACGCCCCTCGTCGTCGAGGTCCGTCGCGGTCCCCTCGAGCACGGATCCGTCCGGGAGCTCGACGCGCACCTCGCGTCCGATGGTTCCGCACGCCGCACGGACCCGGGCGCGCACGGCGGGCAGGTCCGCGGACAGACCGGACACGGCCTCCCGGAACCGCGTCCAGAAGCCGGCCAGCACGACGTCGGCGAGGTCGTCGGCGCCCCCACGCGCACCGGCGAGCGCGAGCGACGTCGCGACGGGTGTGGGCAGGTCGTCCTCGGTCAGGGTGAGGTTCACGCCCGCGCCCACGACGACGGACCCGTCCGCGGCGACCTGGGCGAGGATCCCGCACAGCTTCCGGTCGTCGACGAGCACGTCGTTCGGCCACTTCACGGCGACCGCGGTCGCCGTGACGAGCGGCGCGACCGCGTCCCGCATCGCCACGCCGGCCACGAGCGGCAGCCAGCCCCGCGCCACCGGGTCGAGGTCGGCACGGACGAGCACGCTGACCGCGAGCGTGCGACCGGGCGGCGCCGTCCACACGCGGTCGAGCCGCCCGCGCCCGGCCGTCTGGTCGAGTGTGGCCAGCGCGGCGAGGTGATCGGTCACCGGCGCGGTGGCGAGGAGATCCGCGTTCGTCGACCCCGTCGACGCCACGACCGTGAGCGGCACCCCGGCGGCACGGGATCGTTCGAACGACATGCGAGCCAATGTACGGGTCGCGCCCCCGCCGGGAGCACGTCCGCCGGTTGCATGACACCGTGCACTCCGACCCCCAGGAACCGTGGGGACCCTCCAACGGACGGCGCTCGACCGGCCGGTAGGGTGATCGGGTGAGCACCCCCGAGTCCCCCAACGGCGTGGACGCGCCGGACCTGTCGACCACCGCCGGGCGCCTCGCCGACCTCCGGGTGCGGTACCACGAGGCCGTGACCGCCGCAGGCGAGGCCGCGATCGCCAAGCAGCACGCCAAGGGCAAGATGACCGCCCGCGAGCGCATCGCGGCGCTCCTCGACGAGGGCTCGTTCGTCGAGCTCGACGAGTTCGTGCGGCACCGCACCTCCGCCTTCGGCATGGACGCCAAGCGCCCCTACGGCGACGCGGTCGTCACGGGTACGGGCACGATCCACGGCCGGCAGGTCGCCGTGTACGCGCAGGACTTCACGGTCTTCGGCGGATCACTCGGCGAGGTCGCGGGCGAGAAGATCGTCAAGGTCATGGACCTGGCGCTCAAGACGGGTGTCCCGATCATCGGGATCCTCGACTCCGGTGGCGCGCGCATCCAAGAGGGCGTCGTCGCACTCGGCAAGTACGGCGAGATCTTCCGCCGGAACACCGCCGCGTCCGGCGTCATCCCCCAGATCTCCATCGTCATGGGTCCGGCCGCGGGGGGCGCGGTGTACTCCCCCGCCCTCACGGACTTCGTGATCATGGTCGACAAGACGAGCCACATGTTCGTCACCGGACCGGACGTCATCAAGACCGTCACCGGCGAGGACGTCGGGTTCGAGGAACTCGGCGGCGCGCAGACCCACAACGCGGTGTCCGGGGTGTCGCACTACCTCGCCGAGGACGAACAGGACGCACTCGACTACGCCCGCTCGCTGGTCGGGTTCCTGCCGGACAACAACCTGTCCGACGCCCCGGCCTACGACACCGCGGTCGAGCTCGAGACCACCGACGCGGACCGGGAGCTCGACGTCGTCATCCCGGACTCGACGAACCAGCCGTACGACGTCATGACGATCATCGACCACGTCGTGGACGACGGCGACTTCCTCGAGGTCCAGCCGCTCTTCGCACCGAACATCGTCATCGGGTTCGGTCGCGTCGAGGGACGCACGGTCGGCGTGATCGCGAACCAGCCGCAGGCGATGGCGGGGACCCTGAACATCGACGCCGGCGAGAAGGCGGCCCGCTTCGTCCGGTTCTGCGACGCGTTCTCCATCCCGATCCTCACGCTCGTGGACGTCCCGGGGTACCTGCCGGGCACCGACCAGGAGTGGACGGGCGTGATCCGGCGCGGCGCGAAGCTCCTGTACGCCTACGCCGAGGCCACGGTGCCGCTCGTCACGGTCATCACGCGCAAGGCGTACGGCGGGGCCTACATCGTCATGGGCTCCAAGCAGCTCGGCGCCGACATCAACCTGGCGTGGCCGACGGCCGAGATCGCCGTGATGGGCGGCCAGGGCGCCGTCAACATCCTCTACCGGAGCGACATCAAGCGCGCCGAGGAGGCCGGCGAGGACGTCGCCGCGGTCCGGGCGCAGCTCGCCAACGAGTACACGTACAACGTGGCGAGCCCCTACCTGGCCGCCGAGCGCGGCGAGCTCGACGGGATCATCCAGCCGCACGCGACGCGGGTCGCCGTGGTCAAGGCCCTGCGCGCCCTCCGCGGCAAACGTGCGGCCCTCCCGCCCAAGAAGCACGGGAACATCCCGCTGTGAGCGCCGACGCGAGCGCGTCGGACCGGCCGGGAGGCCCGGGGAGCGCCGACGGGATCGACCTCTCGGTGGTCGCGGGGTCGCCGACACCCGAGGACATCGCGGCCGTCACGGCCGTGCTCCGCGCTGCCGCCGACGCCGCAGCGGCGCGCGGCCGCACCGTGGTGTCGGTCGACCCCCGCGCCGGGTGGGAGGCCGCCAGCCGCTCTCCGCGGACGATGCCGTCGGGTGCCGCCGGAACCTGGTCCCGCTCGCTCCGCTGATCCCGGGCACCGCCGCGGCCACGTCGCGACATTCCGGGGTACGACATCCAGGAATGTCCCCCGAAATGACGACTGTCCCGGGACCGCGGCCGTGTCATCATCGATGTGTTCGATGTGCCTCTTCGAGGAACATCGCCGAGCGACGACCGATTCGGGTTCGGCGTCGCTCCCGTCGAGTCAGAGCGACATTCGGGTTGTCGCTCTGACTCGTTCCCTTCGACGAGCGGGCTGGTGGACCACCGGCCCGCTTCGTCGTTCAACGAGGCGCGTGAGCGTCGCGGGACGCCGTCCCTCAGCCGGCCGGGCGCGGGTCGAGGTGCCGTGGGATCTCGAGCCACAGCACGACGGAGTCGTCCTCGTCGCCGTCCTCGTCGTCGAGACCGGCTCCGAGCGCCGCGGACTCGCTCGCGTCGCCGTCCAGGCGGAGTCCGACGACCGTGACGGCGGTGTCCGATCCCCCGGGAACGGTGCGGATCACCACGGTGTCGGCACCCGCGGCAGCCCGGAGGCCCCGCGCCAGCTCCGCGTGGACGCGCGCGCGGTCCTCGTCCTCGAGTTCGTCGAGACCACCCTCGTCGAGGAGCTGGACGGTGGCACCGGCGCGCCGGAGCGCCATGACCTCGTGCCGGACCTCGTCCGAGAGCAGGCTCCGCCCCCGGATCTCGTCGCGGATGGCGCCCTCGAGGTTGACGGACTCGAGTCGCTCCTCGGCGGACAGGTCCCCGCAGGTGGCGATGATCCGCTGGAGCATCGGCAGCGCCATGCGGGTCGTCTGCTCGAGCCGGAACTGCCGCTCGTGCACGTGGGCGTCCTGTGCCGCCTGCCAGTCGACGGTCTCCTGCTCGGCCCGGACGAAGTCGCGGAGCACGCGGGTCGCACCGTTCATCGCGGCGACGAACGCCGACGCGATGGCCACCCACGACAGGCTCCCGATCACCCCGAGCGACGCCAGCCCGCCGGGTCCCGCCCACAGCACCGAGTGGAGCGCGAGGAACCCGACGCCGATCCACGCGAACGCCGTGCGCTGGCGGACGACGAGGATAACCATGAGCGTCCCGACGGCCGCGACGTACCAGGTCGCGTACCCGGTGCCGACCGAGGCCGGGGGGACCTCCGGCGCGATGACGAGCGGCATCACGACCGACGTGGCGAGCGCGAAGCAGGCCGACCACACCGGGAGCGTGCCGTCCGTCGTGACGAGGGCGGCAGCGGTGGCGGCGACGTAGAGGACCATGCACGCGATGACCGGCTGGACGTCCCGGACCTCGGACAAGGACGTCACGGCGAGCACCAGGTGGTACAGCGAGAAGATCGCGGCGAGCGCGGTGGCGACGCCGGCGGGGAGGGAGGCCCTCATCGTCCACCCCGCGACGGAGCCGCCTCGACCGGGACGGACGCGGGCGCGGCCGCGGGCGCCCAGGTGAGCACGACGCGGGTGCCGCGACCGGGCGCGCTGACGAGCCGCGCCTCCCCGCCGGCGACCCCGACGCGCTCGATGATGGACCGACGCACGCCGAGCCGCTCGGCCGGCACGGTCCCCGGATCGAACCCGGCGCCGTCGTCGCCGATCTCGATGCGCACGCCGGCGGCGCCGATCCCGATGAGCGTGACCCACCGACGGACGGCGTCGTCGCCCGCGTGTTGCACGCTGTTCACCGCGGCCTGCAGGGTCGCGGCGGCGAGGGCCTCGGCGACCGACGCCGGCAGGTCGCGGTCGTCGACGTCCTGGGAGCGGACGTCCACGGGGGCGGCGAGCGCCCCGACGGTCTCCACCACGCGGGACCGGACCGCGGAGAACGGCACCGGCGGCACCACGGCGGGGCCGCCCCGCGCGGCCGCCGCGTCGAGGTGGGCGATCGCGTTCCGCGCCATCGTCGCCGCGAGGGTCTTCGCCTCGGGGGTGTCGGCGCGCGCCGCCGAGAGCAGGGTGGTGAGCACGCTGTCGTGCACGATGGCGTCGACCTGCACCCGCTCGAGCTCGATGGCGTGTTCGCGCATGGCCCGGGCGTAGCGCTGCACCGCGGTCGCCTGCGCGGCGTCGACGGCGGCGGCGGCACGGCGGATCACGACGATGAGCACGAGGGCCGCGCCCCCGAGGATCATGACGTACACGCCGTCGAGCACGGCGCGGGGCAGCGAGACGGCGCCGCCCGATGGGGTCATCCGGACGACGACGTAGGCGACGGGCACGAGGACGTTGTAGACGGCTGCGATCTGCCACGTGCGGAACGCGATGGCGGCTGCGATCGTCGCGACGTTGCACAACCACCAGAGCCAGGGCACCTGCGCCTGCGGGAGGCTCCCCGGCACCGTCAACGGCCAGGTGACGAGCGCGACGAGGAACACGACCGCGACGACGATCTGCGCGGTCCGCGCGAGCCGGCGGACGACGGCCGTCGCCCCGACGAACACGATCGAGGCGCAGACGACGAGCGCCACGACGAGTCCCCACACGGGGTCGAGCGACGGGAGCTGCTGGAGCACCGGCGGGACGGTGACCGCGCCGAACCCGAGGGCCGCCGCGGCGAGCATGACCGCGATGGCCCGCTCGAGGGTGGTCGCGGTGATGGCCGGCCGGATGCTCCGGCTCGGGTCCGCCGCGACCGGCGGTGCGGCGTCAGCGACCATCGCCGTCCGCGTCGAGTCCCGGCAGGATGCCGTCCTCGACCGCACGGCGCAGCAGATCGACCTTGGTCGGGGCCGGGCGTCCGACCTCGACGTACTTCACGCGGATGCGGTCCAGGTACTCGCGCGCGGTGGAGTAGCCGATGCCGAGCTGCTGGGCGGCGAGCTTGAGCGGCAGCCCGGACGCGTACAGGTGCAGGATCTCGCGTTCGCGACGCCCGAGCTGGGCCTTGGCGAAGTCGCGGTCGGCGTCGATGGCGCTCGCCCACTCGAGGTTGTTGAGGACGTCCCCGCGCGCGACGGTCGCGACCGCGGCCATGACGGTCTTCGTCGCGGAGGACTTCGGGATGACCCCGGCGGCACCGGCGGCGAGGGCCTCTCGGACGCTCGCGACGCGGTCGGCGATGCTGTGCACGAGGACGGCGGCCCCCGTGCCCTGGACGTGCTTGACGTTCTCGGTCACGGTCGAGCCGTCGCCGAGGGACAGGTCGAGCACGACGACGTCGACCTCGCGCCCGGCGAGGGCCTCGACGTACTCCGGGACGCCCGCGGCGGTGAGCACGACCTCGTAGCCCTCGGCCTGGCACGCGGCCTGGATGCCGAGCCGGACGGACTCGTGGTCGTCGACGATCGCGACCCGGACCGGCCTGGTCGTCGTGCTCGTGTGGTCCACGCTGGTGGACGTCGTTCCTGGTGCCACGGTCGCCTCGCTTCCGGCGCGCGGCCCCTGTTCCGCTCGCCGTCACCATCGTACTCAGGCCGCCACCAGCATCGGGCTCGGTTCCGGTCCGCGGTTCGGGGGACGGCGAGGACGGCGTCAGGTCTCGGGGACGAGCCGCGCCACGGCCTCGACGTGGTGCGTGTGCGGGAACAGGTCGTGCCCGCGGACGTCGTCCAGCCGGTACCCGAGCTCGGCGAACGTGCCGACGTCGCGCGCCAGCGCGACGGGGTCGCACGCGACGTACACGACCTGGGCGGGCGCGAGCGCGGCGACGGACTCGACCACGTCCCTCCCGGCCCCGGCCCGCGGCGGGTCGAGCACGACGGTGCCGGCGGCGAACCGGTCCCGCTCGGTCCGCCCGACGGTGTCCAGCGTGCGCCGCAGCCAGCGGTCGACGCGCCCCGTCTCGGCACGCGCTCCGACCCATTCGGCGAGGTTCTCCTGGGCGTGCTCGGTCGCGGCCGCGGCGCTCTCGACGCTCGTGACGCGGTATCCACCTCCGACGAGGTCACCGAGCGCCGCCGCGAGCAGCCCGACGCCGCCGTACAGGTCGAGGTGGTGGCCCTGGGGGTCGAGCCGGTCCGGATCCACGGCGCGCCGGACGGCGTCGGTCAGGACCCGGGGTGCGGCACGGTGCACCTGCCAGAACCCCGTGTCGTCGACGGCGAACACCCGCTCGCCGACCCGTTCGTGCACGACGGTGGGTGCCTGCGCGTCGATGACGAGCCGACCCTCGCCCGACCCCTCCGACGGGGCCAGGACGTCGACCACGGCCGCGCCCGGCATGGTCCTCGCGCCGAGCGGTGCGGCCGCCGCGACGGCGGCCGCCGCGAGCGGCAGGTCGTGCACCGCGACGACGTGGTGCGAGCGCGCGGCGAAGGGGCCGGGCGTGCCGTCCTCGTCGACGTGCAGCCGGACGCGGGTCCGCCAGCCGAGACCGTCCGCGGCGTCGTCCCCGGGCGCGGCGACGACCTCGACGTCGGGCAGGTCGAGGTGCGCGAACCGCGCGAACGCCTCGACGAGGACCTGCTGCTTCAGGGCCCGCTGGTGCTCGAGTGCGATGTGTCCGAACTCGGCACCACCGGCCCGCTCGGCGGGATCGCGCTCGATCGCGGCGGCCTCCCAGACGTGCGGACGACGGTGCGGTGACGGCGCGAGCACCTCGACGGTGTCCGCGCGCCAGAACGACTTCTTCCGGTCCTCACCCACCCGGGCGACGACCCGCTCGCCCGGGATCGCGTCGGTCACGAACACGACGCGTCCCTCGTGCCGCGCCACCGTGATCCCGCCGTGCGCGATCCCGGTGACGTCGAGTTCGAGCAGCGTTCCGACCTGGTCACCCATGGAACGATGGTCGCATGCGCACCCGCCTGTACCTCGCGAGCACCTCCCCGGCACGGCGGGCCCTCCTGGCCCAGTCGGGGATCGAGCCCGTCCTCGTGGCGCCCGGCGTCGACGAGGAGTCCACCGCCGCCGCCGAGGCACAGCGCCTCGGTCGGGCACTCACGGGCCCCGAGCTCGTGTCGCTGCTCGCCGTCGCGAAGGCCCGCGCCGTCGCGGACCGGTCGATCGCCGGCTCCCCCGTGGACGGTGTCGTCCTCGGAGGCGACTCCACGTTCGAGGTCGACGGCCACCTGTACGGCAAACCCCACGACCCGGTCGTCGCGCGCGAGCGGTGGCGCGGGATGCTCGCGGCCGGCGGCGGCACCCTGTGGTCCGGCCACTGCGTCGTCGACCGCCGACGGGACCGGCCGGGAGGCTCCGGTACGGCCGCGTCGACGACCGCCGACGACCACGCGACCGGTGCGCATGCGGGACCGGCGGGCCGGGCCGGTGCCGTCCCTCCCGGCATGCGGATCGAGGGTGACACCGTCGTGGCGGTGGACGGTGCGCGGCTCACCTTCGCCGACGACGTCGACCCCGACGAGGTGGCGGCGTACGTGGCGACCGGCGAGCCGCTCGAGGTCGCGGGCGCGTTCACGATCGACGGCGCCGCCGCCGCGTACATCACCCGGATCGACGGTGCCCCGAGCGCGGTCGTCGGACTGTCGCTGCCCATGCTGCGGTCGATGCTCCGCCACGGCTTCGGCATCGCCTGGCACGATCTGTGGGCCACCGCCTGACCCGGAGGGCGTTGTAGCAACCGCACGGCCGGACCACGCCTTCTTTGTGCATGCCGGTCAATGGGGGCACCCGGGGCGCGAATACGCTGAGTTCTCATGCCCCGTATCAGCAAGGTCCTCATCGCGAACCGTGGCGAGATCGCGGTCCGGATCATCCGAGCGGCACGTGACGCGGGCAAGGCCTCGGTCGCCGTCTACGCCGACCAGGACCGTGACGCCCTGCACGCCCGCCTCGCCGACGAGGCCTACGCGCTGAACGGGACGACGAGCGCCGACACCTACCTCGTCATCGACAAGATCGTCTCCGTCGCCCGACGCTCCGGTGCCGACGCCGTGCACCCCGGGTACGGGTTCCTCGCCGAGAACGCGGACTTCGCCCGCGCGGTGATCGACGCCGGACTCGTGTGGATCGGCCCGTCGCCCGAGGCCATCGAGCGGCTCGGCGACAAGGTGTCCGCCCGTCACGTGGCGGAGGCGGTCGGCGCGCCGCTCGCACCCGGCACCATCGAGCCGGTCCAGGACGTCTCCGAGGTCGTGGCCTTCGCGGACGAGGTCGGCCTGCCCGTCGCCATCAAGGCGGCGTTCGGCGGCGGCGGTCGTGGCCTCAAGGTCGCCCGGACCCGCGAGGAGATCCCCGAGCTGTTCGACTCCGCCACCCGCGAGGCCGTGGCGGCGTTCGGACGCGGCGAGTGCTTCGTCGAGAAGTACCTCGACGAACCGCGCCACGTCGAGACCCAGTGCCTGGCCGACGCCGAGGGCAACGTCGTCGTCGTGTCGACGCGTGACTGCTCGCTGCAGCGCCGCCACCAGAAGCTCGTCGAGGAGGCCCCGGCACCGTACCTGACGCCGGAGCAGACCGAGCAGCTGTACACCTCTTCGAAGGCCATCCTGCGCGAGGTCGGCTACCTCGGCGCGGGCACCTGCGAGTTCCTGGTCGGTCGGGACGGCACCGTCTCGTTCCTCGAGGTGAACACGCGCCTGCAGGTCGAGCACACGGTGTCCGAGGAGGTCACCGGCATCGACCTGGTCCGCGAGCAGTTCCGCATCGCCGAGGGCGGCACGCTCGACTACCCGGACCCGGAGGCCCGTGGGCACTCGTTCGAGTTCCGCATCAACGGCGAGGACCCCGGCCGCAACTTCTTCCCCGCGCCCGGCCCGGTCCACGTGTTCCACGCCCCGTCCGGTCCCGGCGTCCGCGTCGACTCCGGCGTCGTCTCCGGCGACGTCGTCACCGGTGCGTTCGACTCGCTGCTCGCCAAGCTCGTCGTCACCGGGGCGTCGCGCGCCGAGGCGTTGGAGCGTTCGCGTCGTGCGCTGGCCGAGTTCGAGGTCACGGGCCTCCCGACCGTCCTGCCGTTCCACCGCGCCGTCGTGGAGGACCCGGCGTTCGCCACCGCCGACGACGCACCGTTCAGCGTGTACACCCGCTGGATCGAGACCGACTTCGTCAACGAGATCTCCGCGTGGTCGGGCGAGCCCGAGGCGCTCCCCGAGCCGCCGGCGCGCGAACGGGTCGTCGTCGAGGTCGCGGGCAAGCGGATCGAGGTCACGATGCCGAGCGTCGTCGGCGTCGCGGCGTCCCCCCGGCACCGGACCGCTCCCCCGAAGCGCCGCACCTCCACGGTCCGGGGCGGCGGCGCCGGTGGTCCGTCCGGCGCGAGCGTCACCTCGCCGATGCAGGCGACCGTCGTCAAGCTCGCCGTCGAGGAGGGCCAGGAGGTCGTCAAGGGCGATCTGCTCGTCGTGCTCGAGGCCATGAAGATGGAGCAGCCCGTGCAGGCGCACCGCGACGGCGTCGTGCGCGCCGTGAACGCGCCCGTCGGGCAGACCGTGTCCTCGGGACACGTGCTGCTCGAGCTCGCGTAGCGCGGCCCTGGTCCTCCACACGCCGGGAGGCGCGGCGCGGCTCCACACGCAGGGGCCGTCGACGAGCGCGCGGGCGAGGCGCATCTAGAGTTGTCGGCATGGCCACCACGACCAGCGAGAACCCCCTGAACGACCCCGCGGTCGACCCGTTCGAGGTCGCCCGTGACGCCGCCGCCGTGATCGCGGACCGCTCGGGCATCGAGCACCACGACATCGCCCTGACCCTCGGGAGCGGTTGGGCGAAGGCCGCGGACCTCCTCGGCGAGACCGTGTCCGAGGTCCCCGCCACCGAGGTCCCCGGGTTCAGCGCCTCCGCGGTCGTCGGACACACCGGAACGCTGCGATCCGTGCGGATGTCTGACGGGCGGCACGCGCTCGTCATCGGCGCTCGGACGCACTACTACGAAGGCCACGGCGTCCGCCGGGTCGTGCACAGCGTCCGCACCGCTGCCGCGACCGGCGCGTCGATCATGGTGCTCACGAACGGCGCGGGCGGCATCAAGGAGCACTGGAAGCCCGGCACGCCCGTCCTCATCAGCGACCACATCAACCTCACCGCGGACAGCCCGCTCGAGGGCGCGACCTTCGTCGACCTGACCGACCTGTACTCCGCACGGCTCCGCGCCGTCGCGAAGGAGATCGACCCGACGCTCGACGAGGGCGTGTACACGCAGTTCCGCGGGCCGCAGTACGAGACCTGGGCCGAGGTGCGGATGGCCCGGACGATCGGCGGTGACATCGTCGGCATGTCCACCGCGCTCGAGGCCATCGCCGCGCGGCAGGCCGGCATGGAGGTCCTCGGCTTCTCGCTCATCACGAACCTGGCCGCCGGGATCCAGAAGGAACCCCTCTCGCACGCCGAGGTCCTGCAAGCCGGCAAGGACGCCGAGCCCGTGATCGCCGACCTGCTCGCCCGGGTCGTGGCGGCACTGTGAGCGGCACGGTGTCCGGCGCGCACGACCCGGACGACGAGTCGACACGCGCAGCCCTGCTCGATGCCGCGACGCGCTGGCTCGACCAGGACCCCGACGACGAGACCCGCGCCGAACTCGACGCGCTGCTCCGTGCTGCGCGCGACGACGACGACTGGGCGCCGCTCGCGGACCGTTTCGGGTCACGCCTCGCGTTCGGCACGGCCGGCCTCCGGGGCGAGCTCGGCGCCGGACCGACCCGGATGAACCGCGTGCTCGTCACCCAGGCCGCGGCGGGACTCGGACGCTTCCTCATCGACTCCGGGCGCGTCCGCAGTGTCGTCATCGGCTACGACGGCCGCGTCAACTCCGACGTGTTCGCCCGCGACTCCGCCGAGGTCCTGGCGGGGCTCGGCATCGAGGTCACGCTGCTGTCCGAGGCCCTGCCGACGCCCGTGCTCGCGTTCGCCGTGCGGCACCTCGACGTCGGCGCCGGAGTGATGGTGACCGCGAGCCACAACCCGCCGCGGGACAACGGCTACAAGGTGTACCTCGGCCAGGGCGACCACGGCTCCCAGATCGTCCCACCCGTCGACGCCGAGATCGCCCAGGCCATCGACGCCGTCGCCGCGGGCGACATCCGTGACCTCGCCCGCAGCGATGCCTACGCGATCCAGGGCACCGAGGTCGTCGACGCGTACGTCGCCGCCACCGCCGGTCTCGTCGACGCACCCGCCCTGCCGCCGCAGGAGCAGCCGCGCGTCGTCTACACGGCCATGCACGGCGTCGGCTGGGCCACCGCCCGCCAGGTGCTCGCGGCTGCCGGGTTCGCCGAGCCCGACGTCGTCCCCGAGCAGATCGAGCCCGACGGGGCGTTCCCCACCGTGGCCTTCCCGAACCCGGAGGAGCCGGGGGCCATGGACCTGGCGCTGGCGCGCGGTGTCGAGCTCGACGCCGATCTCGTCGTCGCCAACGACCCGGACGCCGACCGCCTGGCGCTCGCGATCCCCGTTCCCGCCGACGACGGCTCCCGGTCCTTCCGGCGGCTCTCGGGCAACGAGGTCGGATGGCTGCTCGGCTGGCGTGCGGCGGAGCAGGCTGCTCAGGGTCGAGCTGGGCGGGCGACGGGTGACGCCGTGGACGAGGGCACCAGGCCGACCCTCGCCGCCAGCATCGTGAGTTCCCCCGCACTCCGGCACGTGGCGGAGCGGTACGGCCTGGACTACCGCGACACCCTGACCGGCTTCAAGTGGGTCTCCAGGGTCCCGGGCCTCGTCTTCGGGTACGAGGAAGCCCTCGGGTACCTCGTCGACCCGCAGGTCATCCGTGACAAGGACGGCATCTCGGCGGCGGTCGTGCTCCTGGGTCTGGCCACCGAACTCGCCGCTCGTGGCCGTACCATCGCCGACCGGTTGCAGGAGTTCGCCGACACGTTCGGTGCCGCTGGCTCGGGGCAGGTGTCCGTCCGTGTCGACGACCTCGACCGCATCGGACAGGTGATGTCCGCGCTCCGGGAGACGCCGCCGACCGATCTCGACGGCATCCGTGTCCTCGAGGTCACTGACTTCCGCGACGGCGTGGAGGGTTTACCGCCGTCCGACATCCTGCGCTGGGACCTCGACGGCGGCGCACGGGTGATCGTGCGGCCGAGCGGTACGGAGCCGAAGGTGAAGGTCTACATCGACACGGTGTCCTCCGAGGGCCCGGACGCCGCGGCGGTCCTCGTGCAGCGGATCGCGGACGCGGTGCGCCCCCTCGTCTCCTAGTCCCCCGGCCCCTGCCGCCGGAATGAACCGGAGCATTCCGGTCGAACACCCCGAGTGACGTGTTCAACCGGACGAAGGGCGTTCGACGTCTGCTTCCACGCTCGAACGCGCCGTCCCAGCGAGCCGGCGCTCGGGCAGTTGTCCACAGAAGTCGAACATCCTCGGAGCCGGTGGTCGGCTACCCGCCACACTGCTCGACATGGACGAGCTCGAGATCCTCGAAGGTGGCACGGCTGATCCGTCGGGCGACCGCGGCCGACGGCTGCTGCGAGCAGTTGAGCGCGGTAGAGCCGTGCGCCTCGCTCCCGGCCGCTTCGTCGCGGAGCCCGGGTGGAGCGCCTCGACACCCGCCGCGCGGCATCGCGCTCGGCTCCGCGCGGTCCTCCCGACCGTAGCCGAACGGCTGATCATCTCGCACGCGTCGGCGGCCGCCGTTCATGAGCTCCCGTGGGTCGGCGAGTTCCCGTCGGTCGTCACGTTCCTCGACCCCGAGCGACGGACCGGACAGCGTCGTACGGGAGTTCGCAAGGTCGGCGCCGCCGGCCGTGTCGTGTCGATCGATCGCTGGTGTGGCGCGCCGGTGACGGCCCTCGCGGCCACCGCTGTGGACATCGCGCTGGAGCCCGATCGACGCTCATCGCTGATCGTGCTGGACGCAGTCCTCCGTCGCGGCGTGCGCTCCGCGGACCTGACCCGAGAACTCCACGATCGACCCACTCCGCGTGCTGTCCGGAGAGCGGGGGATCTCGTCGCGTTGGCCGCCCCGGAGGCCGAATCACCGGGAGAGAGCGCCACTCGGCTGCTGATGCACGACCTCGGCGCCCCGACTCCGCTCCTCCAGGCCCGGTTCACGGACGCCCGCGGAACGATCGGCATCGTCGACTTCTGGTTCCCGGACCAGGGTGTCATCGTGGAGTTCGACGGCCTCGTGAAGTACCGCTCGCCCACGGTGCGTGCCGGGAGGACACCGGAGCAGGTGGTCATCGAGGAGAAGCGCCGCGAGGATCGTCTCCGATCGGTACCGGGTGTCCGGGCGGTCGTGCGCTTCGTCTGGGCCGACATCATGCCCGGCGGAGCCGCACCCGCCGTCCTCGCACGCATGGGATTGCTCCCGTCGGGGGGCCGCGCGCGCCGCGGTTGAACCGCCGACATCCGATCGAGCCGCGACATGCGGGGGTTCAAACGGAAGGAGCCGGTGCAATCGCGATCAGACGAGCGGGAGCGACCCGGCCGCGGTCAGCCGAGCGCTCGCTCGACCGCGGCCGAGATCTCCTGCTGGTCGAAGTGGTTCCGGATGACGATGACCTCGGCGTAGGTCCGTCCGATGGCCTCCACGAACTCCTCGCTCGTCAGGATGACCTGGGCGTCAGCCGCGACGTCCCGCACCGAGGCGACGTCGGCCGCGACGACGTCGGCGTCGAGCCCGAGGTCGGCGAGCGCCCGCTCCGCGTTGACCTTGAGGATCCCGCTCGAACCGATACCCGCACCGCAGATCGTCACGATCTTCATGCCGTCACCCCCATGATCTGCCGGACCTCGTCCGGGCTCTGCGCCGCCGCCAACCGATCGGTCACGGAGGCGTCGTTGAACAGGTTGGCCAGGGCGCCGATGGAGTCGAGATGCCCTCCGACGGACGCCACGGCGAGCCCGAGCACGACCCGAACGGGATCGTTGTGCGGATGCCCGAAGACCACCGGTGCGGCCAGGGTCACCACGGCGAGACCGTCGCGGTGCACCTCGGGACCCGGTCGGGCGTGCGCCAACGCCAGCCCGGGCGAGATCACGATGTACGGGCCGTGCTCCTCGACCATGGCGACCATCGACCGGCCGTAGGAGGGGTCCGTCGCTCCCGATGCCGCGAGCGCTCCGCCCGCGAGACCGATGGCCGCGCGCCAGTCCGCCGCCGTCTCGTGGATCACGACGGCGCTGTCAGGGAGCGGCGGGAGCGTGGCGGTCATGCCTCGGCGTGACCCGTGGTGATCGTCGCGATGATCTCCTCGCGGTCCTCGAGGGGCAGGAACGCTCCGAGCGCGGCGTTGATCTGGAACGCCGCGAGGTCGTCGAGGTCGTACCCGAACGTCGCGGCGAGGAGCGCGAGCTCCTTCGACAACGACGTGTCGCTCATGAGCCGGTTGTCGGTGTTGACCGTGACCCGGAACCCGAGCTGGTACAGCGTGTCGAACGGGTGGTCCGCCAGGTCGTCGCCCCAGGCCGCGATCGCCCCGGTCTGCAGGTTCGACGACGGCGACACCTCGAGCGGGATCTCACGGTCCCGCACCCACGACGCGATCTCGCCCAGGGCCGCGAGGGCCGAGCCGTCGGTGTCGGCGTCGGTGATCTCGACGTCCTCGAACACGCGGACGCCGTGCCCGAGCCGCAGCGCACGACCGTCGAGCAGCGCCGATCGGATGGAGTCGAGCCCCGCCGCCTCGCCGGCGTGCACGGTGACGGGCATGAACTGCGCCGCCAGGTAGTCGAACGCCGCACGGTGCCGCGATGCGGGGAAGCCGTCCTCGGCGCCCGCGATGTCGAAGCCGACGACCCCGTGGTCACGGTGCCGCACGGCGAGTTCCGCGATCTCGAGCCCGCGGTCGGCGTGGCGCATCGCGGTCACGAGCTGCCCGACGCGGATCCGCCCGCCAGCGGCGTCCACGGCTTCCTCGATGCCCTGCTGCACCGCCTCGACGGTCTGGTCGAGCGTCAGACCGCCCTGGAGGTGCTGCTCGGGCGCCCAGCGCACCTCGCCGTACACGACACCGTCGGCCACGAGGTCCTCGACGAAGTCCCGCGCGACACGCGTCAGTCCCTCGCGGCTCTGCATGACGGCGGTCGTGACGTCGAACGTCTTGAGGTACTCGACGAGCGACCCGGAGTTCGACTGGTCCGCGAACCAGCGCCCGAGGTCGTCCGGGTCGGTCGTCGGCAGGGACACTCCGGCCGCGTCGGCGAGCTCGACGATGGTCGTCGGGCGGAGGCCGCCGTCGAGGTGATCGTGCAGGGACACCTTGGGCAGGTCGTTGATCACCGCCCCGCCGTCCGGGAGCCGGTAGGTCTGGTCGGGGGCGCTCATGCCCCCAAAGCTACCGGCCGATGCGCTCCCGCACGATCGAACCGCGCTCCGGCGCGGTGTCCCCGATCCCCCAGGCGCCCTCGAGCGCATCGAGGGCCCGGTCGAAGCGCGCGGGCTCGTCGGTGTGCAGCGTGAACAGGGGCTGCCCTGTGGTCACGGCGTCGCCCGGCTTCGCGTGCAGCTCGACCCCGGCGCCCGCCTGCACCGGGTCCTGCGCGCGCGCACGACCGGCACCGAGCCTCCAGGCCGCGATGCCGAACGGCAGCGCTCGCTGCTCGGTGAGCACGCCCGAGCGCGGCGCGGTGACGACGTGGGTCTCGCGAGCCGTCGGGAGTGGCGCGGACGGTTCGCCGCCCTGCGCGGCGATCATCCGACGCCAGGTGTCCATCGCTCGTCCGTCCGCGAGCGCGGCGGCCGGGTCGGCGTCGGGCAGGCCGGCGAGCTGCAGCATCTCGGTCGCGAGCGCGAGCGTCAGCTCGACGAGGTCGGCCGGACCGCCGCCGGCGAGGACCTCGACGGACTCACGGACCTCGAGCGCGTTGCCGATGGTCCGGCCGAGGGGGACGTCCATGTCCGTGAGCAGTGCCGTGGTGGCGACGCCGGCGTCCTGCCCGAGTTCGACCATCGTGCGGGCGAGGGCCCGGGACTGCTCGATGTCCTGCAGGAACGCGCCGGACCCGAACTTGACGTCGAGGACGAGCGCGCCCGTCCCCTCGGCGATCTTCTTGCTCATGATGCTCGACGCGATGAGCGGGATGCACTCGACCGTGCCGGTGACGTCGCGGAGCGCGTACAGCTTCTTGTCCGCCGGCGCGAGACCGGACCCGGCCGCGCACACGACCGCGCCGACCTCGGCGAGCACCTCACGCATCCGGGCGTTCGACAGCGAGGCCTGCCAGCCGGGGATCGACTCGAGCTTGTCGAGGGTGCCACCGGTGTGCCCGAGTCCACGGCCGGACAGCTGCGGCACGGCGACGCCGAACGACGCGACGAGCGGGGCGAGCGGCAGGGTGGTCTTGTCGCCGACGCCACCGGTCGAGTGCTTGTCCACCGTGACCTTGCCGAGTCCGTCGAACGACATGCGTTCGCCGGACGCGATCATCGCCAGGGTGAGGTCGCGCACCTCGCGCCGGTCCATGCCGTTGAGGAAGATCGCCATCGCGAGCGCCGCCATCTGCTCGTCGGCGACGTACCCACGGGTGTAGGCGTCGACGAGCCAGTCGATCTCGGCGGTCGACAGCGTGCCGCGGCCCCGCTTCGTGCGGATGAGGTCGACGGTGTCGAACGGCTCCACGGCGGTCACTGGTGCTCCGCCCGGTAGGTCGCGAGGGTCCGCGGCCCGAACGCGTCCGGCAGGACCTCGTCCATCGTGCGGACGCCCGACACGGTCTCGAGCAGCATCCCGTCCGCGGAGTGCTCGAAGAGCAGCTGCCGGCAGCGCCCGCAGGGCATGAGCACGGAGCCGCTGCCGTCGACGCAGGTGAACGCGACGAGCCGGCCACCGCCCGTCATGTGGAGCTGGGACACGAGCGAGCACTCGGCGCAGAGCGTCACACCGTACGAGGCGTTCTCGACGTTGCAGCCGGCGACGACGCGGCCGTCCTCGGTGATCGCGGCGGCCCCGACGGGGAACGACGAGTAGGGCACGTACGCGTGGCCCATCGCCTCGGTCGCGGCCGCCCGCAGGGCGTCCCAGTCCACGTCGGCCGGGAGGGACGGGGCCGCCTCCGCTGCGTGCGCGGACTGGGTGGCGGGGTCGGTTGCGGACATGCGGTGTGCCTCCCGGCGGAGCAGGTCGCGGCCGATCGCTCCCCCTGGGGGGCGGCCGCGGTGGATCAGGACTTGATGTACGGCTTGCCGGACGCGGCTGGACCGCGGGACTGCCCGACGAGTCCGGCGACGGCGAAGATCGTCACGACGTACGGCAGCATGAGCAGGAACTGCGTCGGCACCGGCGAGTGGATCGCCGCGAGCAGGTTCTGCAGATTCGAGGCGAACCCGAAGAGCAGCGCGGCGAGCGTCGCCTTGATCGGGTCCCACCGACCGAAGATGACGGCAGCGAGGGCGATGTACCCGGCACCGGCCGTCATGTCCTTCGCGAATGGGCCCGCGTTCCCGAGGGTGAAGTACGCACCGCCGAGACCGGCGATCGCGCCCGCGAGCGAGACGTTCCAGAACCGGGTGCTGGTGACGTTGATGCCCACGGTGTCGGCCGCCTGCGGGTGCTCGCCGACGGCCCGGAGCCGGAGGCCCCAGCGGGTGGTGAACAGGCCGATCGTGACCGCGGCGACCGCGATGTACATGAGGTACACGATCACCGACTGGTGGAAGAACACCGGGCCGATGATCGGGATCGCGGAGAGTCCGGGGATCTCGATCGCCGGGAACCGCACGCCGACGTTGAGCGCCGTGTCGGTCGCGAGGACCTTGGAGTAGAGGAACCCGGTGAGGCCCGAGACGAACGCGTTGATGACGACGCCGACGATCACCTGGTCGACGAGGTACTTGATGCTGAACGCCGCGAGGATGAACGACACGAGCACCCCGGCGATCACCGCGGCGACGAGTCCGACCCACGCCGAACCGGTGATGCTCGCGACGACGGCGGACGCGAACGCACCGGCGAGGAACTGCCCCTCGATCGCGATGTTCACGACACCGACGCGCTCGGAGATGACACCGCCGAGCGAGCCGAAGATGAGCGGGGCGGACAGGCCGAGCGCGCCGACGAGCAGACCCGGGACGGGGATCGTCGAACCGGGCGAGGCCCACGTGAGGAACGCGATGACGAAGGCGATCGCGAACAGCACGGTCACCCAGGTCTGCACCTTCCGCGACCGTGCTGCCCGCCACGTGGCGTAGGCGGTCCCGATGGCGAGGAGGACGATGACGACGATGCCGGTCCCGGTCGCGGGGAGCGGCACGGCGGGCAGCTGCACGAGGTCGTGCACCGACGCGAGCTCGAACGTGGACGTGCCGGGCTTGTGGAACACGCCGAACAGCACGAGTGCGAACAGCGTGAACACGCCGTACCCGATCGGTGCCTTCCAGCTCCGGACGGCCGTCACCGGACGGTCCGCGGCGGACGCGGCCGGCGCGGTGGCGTTGGGGGCGAGGACGCTCACGCGGCGACCGCCTTCCGCTTGGTGCGGCGAGCACCCGGCTGCGGGATCCGGAAGATCGCGCGGACGAGCGGCGGGGCCGCGATGAACAGGACGATGAGCGCCTGGATGACGCTGACGATGTCGATGGGGATGTTCTGGCTGGCCTGCACGTAGCTGCCGCCGGCCTTGAGCGCACCGAACAGCAGACCGGCCCAGAAGACGCCCCACGGCTTCGAGCGACCGAGCAGCGCGACCGTGATGGCGTCGAACCCGATGCCCGCGTCGATGCCCTGGTCGTACCCGCTGGTGACCGCGGCCTGCACCTGGTAGGCCCCGGCGATGCCGACGAGGGCCCCGGAGATCACCATGGCCCAGAGCGTGATGCTGCCGACGTCCATGCCGGCGACGCGCGCCGCACGGGGGTTCTCGCCCACGGTGCGGAAGCGGAACCCCAGCGTCGACCGGCTCATGAGCCACCACGTGAACACGACGGCCGCGATGGCGATGAGGATCCCGATGTCGACACCGGTCCCCTGGCCACCGATGAGCGTCGGGAGGACCGCGGACGGCAGCGTCGGCGATGACTGCGGGTTCGCGCTCCCGGGCGCCTGGAGCAGCCCCTTCGTGCCGAGGCCGTACTCGAGCAGGTACAGCGCCACGTAGTTGAGCATGATCGTGACGATCACTTCGTGCGCGCCCGTGCGGGACTTCAGCACGCCCACGATCCCGCCCCAGATCGCACCGCCGACGATGCCCGCGACGACCGTCAGCGGGATGTGCACGATCGCCGGCATGTGGAACGAGTACCCGAACCAGGCGGCGGAGGCGGCGCCGACGAGGATCTGCCCCTGGCCGCCGATGTTGAACAGTCCGGAGCGGAACGACACCGCGACCCCGAGGCCCGCGACGATGAGCGGCGTGGCGAAGTCGATCGTCGTCCAGAGCGACGCGATGCCCGACGAGAAGGTCGACTGGCCCGGGTCGTACACCGCGCCGTCGAACATGCTGAGGAACGCGCCGCCCACGCTGTGCCCGATCGCCACGAAGGTGTCGGAGGGACGGGCGAAGAAGTAGCCCATCGCCGTCGTGACCGTCTTGTCCGTGATGGCGATGAGGATGCCGCTGGCGACGAGCGCCAGGACCACGGCCAACACCGTGACGAGGACCGAGCCGCCCAGGATCCCGCGCAGCGCCGCCGACCAGCGGTCCCCGCCGTCGTCGGCGGTCTCGGTGGTCAGCGACGTGCCCGCCTCGAGGTCCTGCAGGCGGTCGTCGGTCTGGAGGTCCGGTTCGGCCGCCGTCGTCGGCGTCCGGGTGTCGTCGGTCATGCGGCGAGTTCCGTCCCGGCGGGGAGTTCCCCCGCCATCATGAGGCCGAGCACGTCACGCGGGGTGTCCGCCGGGACGATGCCGATGATGGTGCCGCGGTACATCACGGCGATGCGGTCGGCGAGCGCGACGACCTCGTCGAGCTCGGTCGAGACGACGATGACGGGGACGCCCTGGTCGCGCGCGGCGACGATGCGCTTGTGCACGAACTCGATCGACCCGACGTCGATGCCGCGGGTGGGCTGCGCGGCGACGAACAACCGGAGGTCGCGGCTCAGCTCGCGTGCGATGACGACCTTCTGCTGGTTCCCGCCCGACAGGCGTCCGACGGCGGTGGTCCGGCTCGGCGTCCGGACGTCGAACTCGGCGATCTTGTCGTCGGCGAAACGGTCGCGCTCGGCGGACCGGATCGTGCCCGCGCTGGCGAACTGGGACGAGGACGTGCGGTCGAGGATGAGGTTGTCGGCGATCGAGAACTCGGCGACGAGGCCGTCCTCTTGTCGGTCCTCGGGGACGAAGCCCACCCCGGCGTCGAGCACCTTCTTGACGCTCGCGTCGGTGATGTCCCGGCCGTCCAGGGTGATGGTGCCCGCGTGCACGGTCTCGAGCCCGAGGATGGCCTCGGTCAGCTCGGTCTGGCCGTTGCCCTGGACGCCCGCGATCGCCAGGATCTCGCCACGTCGGACCGAGAACGACAGGTCGTCGACGAGGACGTGGCCCGCTGCGTCGGTCACCGTGAGGTCGCGGACCACGAGGGCGTCCGCCCCGGGTGTGGCCGGGGCCTTGTCGACGACGAGCTCGACGCTGCGGCCGACCATGAGCGCGGCGAGCTCGGCGTTCGACGCGGTGGGCGAGGCCTCGCCGACGACGCGTCCGAGCCGCACGACCGTGATGCGGTCGGCGACCTCGCGGACCTCGCGGAGCTTGTGGGTGATGAACACGATCGCCGTGCCGGCCTCGCGCAGCTGCCGCATGATCGACATGAGCTCGTCGGTCTCCTGCGGGGTGAGGACCGCGGTCGGCTCGTCGAACACGAGTACCGAGGCGTCGCGCGACAGGGCCTTGATGATCTCGACCCGCTGCTGGACGCCGACCGGCAGGTCCTCGACCTTGGCGTCGGGGTCGACGTCGAACCCGAAGCGCTCGGAGATCTCGCGGACGCGCTTGCGGGCGCCCGCGAGGTCGAGACGGCCGCCGAAGGTCGTGGGCTCGTGTCCGAGCATGACGTTCTCGGCGACGGTGAACACCGGCACGAGCATGAAGTGCTGGTGGACCATCCCGATGCCGGCGCGCATCGCGTCGCCCGGGCCGTCGAAGTGCTGCACCGTGTCGTCGAGGAGGATCTCGCCCTCGTCCGCCTGGTACAGGCCGTAGAGGACGTTCATGAGCGTGGACTTGCCCGCGCCGTTCTCACCGAGCAAGCAGTGGATCTCGCCCGGCTCGACGGTGAGCGAGATGTGGTCGTTCGCGACGAGGGCGCCGAAGCGCTTGGTGATGCCGCGGAGCTCGAGCTTCATGGGCCGGATTCTATTTCTCTCGGGAGTCGCGCTGGGGTGGGCGCGGGTCCGCTGGTGGAGGGCGGCGCCGCCGCGGTGGTCCCGTGGTGGGCGCACGAACGCGGGCGGACGGCCGGAGCCGCCCGCCCGCGACGGGGTGTTACTTGACGTTCGACTGGGTCGCGACCTTGATCTTGCCGCTGATGATCCCGGCCTTGATCGTCTTCAGCTCGCCGGCGAGCGAGGAGTCGACCTTGGACGAGTAGTCGTGGAACGGGGCGAGCCCGACGCCGTCGTTCTTCAGCGTGCCGACGTACGGGGCGTTCGAGTACTTGCCCTTGCCCGCGGTCTCGACGACCGAGGTCGTGGCCTGTCGGATGCCTTTGAGGACGCTCGTCAGGGCGATGCTCTTGTAGCGCGGGTCCGCGGTGTAGAGGTCGCTGTCGGCGCCGATGAGGACGCTGCCGTTCTTGGCGTCGTTGATCGCCTCGGCCGCGGACTGGTAGATCGGGCCACCGACGGGGAAGATCACGTCGGCGTTCTGGTCGAGGAGCGACTGTGCCACCGACTTGGCCTGCGTGCCGGCCGAGAAGCCACCCGTGAACGAACCCTGCTGCGTCTTCTCGTTCCAGCCGACGACCTTGACGTCCTTGCCGTGCTGCTGGTTGTAGTACTGGACGCCGTCGTAGAAGCCGTCCATGTAGATGGTCACGGTCGGGAGCTTCTGGCCGCCGAAGGTGCCGACCACGCCGGTCTTCGAGTAGCTGGCCGCCGCGTACCCGCCGAGGAACGCCGCCTGCGAGGTGTCGAACGTGATCGGCTTGATGTTCTTCGACTGCAGGGTGTCGTCGATGATCGCGAAGTTCGTCTTGGCGTTCGACGCGGCGTTCGACTTCGTCGCGGCCTCGAGGTTGAAGCCGACCGTCACGATCAGGCTGCACTTCTGGCTGAGGAGGGTGCGGATGTTCGGGTTGTAGTCGTTCGAGTCCGTCGACTGCACCGTCTTCGGGGTGACGCCGAGCGACTTCGCCGCGTCCTGCAGGCCGTCGTAGCCGAGCTGGTTGAACGAGTGGTCGTCGAAGCCGCCGTTGTCCGAGACCATGCACGGCAGGAAGTCCGACTTCGAGCCCGACGCACTGGACGACGACGGGGCGGCCGAACAGCCGGCGAGCATCGTCACGGTGCCCAGCAGGGCCAGGCCGCCGAGCGCGAGCTTACGGGTGCTGAATGTCACGGGATGTCCTCCACAGGGGTGCAGCCCGGCTCTGCGCACCGGGCGATCGGAAGGACAGTACACGACGGTCCGGCCGGTGCAGGACCGCTCCGGCCGGGGGCTGGGCACCGTTGCCCGATCGCGACGAACCTGTAACGCGCTCGTAACGCTGGTACCCCGGACGCGGGCACCGGGGTACCAGCGCGGACTCCGACGTGGCGTGGCTACAGCACGTCGTCGCGGCCGCTGATCTTGAGCGCGTCGACGACGCCCTTGACCCGCTGCGCGTTGGCGCTCGTCGTGACGAGCAGCGCGTCCGGGGTGTCCACGACCACGATGTCGTCGACGCCGATGAGCGAGATGAGCCGGTCGCTGTGGCTGACCACGATGCCGCTCGACGAGTCCGCGAGGATGCGGGCGTTGTCCCCGAGGACGGCGAGGTTGTGCGGTCGGCCGCCGGACTGCAGCTTGGCGAGCGAGGCGAAGTCGCCGACGTCGTCCCAGTCGAAGTCCCCGGGCACGACCGCCATGCGCCCGGCCGCCGCGGCGGGCTCGGCGACGGTGTAGTCGATCGCGATCTTCTTGAGTCGCGGCCACACCTGGTCGACGACGGCGCCGCGCGAGGACGTGTCCCACGCGGCGGCGAGCTCCTCGATCCCGGCGAGGAGTTCCGGTTCGCTCCGCCCGATCTCCTCGAGCAGTCGGTCCGCCCGGGCGATGAACATCCCCGCGTTCCACATGTAGGAGCCGTCTGCGACGTACGCGGTCGCCGTCTCGAGGTCGGGCTTCTCGACGAACGACTGGACGGCGTGGACGTCCTTCGCCGAGTCGACGTGGATCCGCTCCCCCGCGTGGATGTAGCCGAAGCCGATCGCCGGCTCGGTCGGGGTGATGCCGATCGTCGTGATGTACCCGGCCTCGGCCGCGACCACGGCCTCCCGGACGGACCGGCGGAACCCGCGGACGTCACCGATCACGTGGTCGGCCGCGAACGAGCCGATGACGACGTCGGGCTCGCGGCGGCGCAGGATCGCGGCGGCGAGGCCGATCGCGGCGGTCGAGTCCTTCGGTTCGCTCTCGAGCACGACGTTGTGGTCGGCGAGACCGGGGAGCTGGCGTTCGACGGCGGCGCGGTGCGCACGGCCGGTGACGACCATGATGCGTTGGTCGCCGCTCAGCGGGGCGAGGCGGTCCCAGGTCGACCGGAGCAGGGACGCGCCCGTGCCGGTCAGGTCGTGGAGGAACTTCGGCGCGTCCGCCCGGGACAACGGCCAGAGTCGGGAGCCGATGCCACCGGCGGGGATGATGGCGTAGAAGCGCTCGAGGTCGTCGGTCATCCGGTCACCATATCGGCGGGGGCGGCACGAGCGGCAGGGGCATCGGCCGCCGGTCCGGGAGGCGGGCCCCCGTCCCCGGATCGCCACGGCCCGTTCACGTGGTCACCCCCGGACGGCATGGCACGAGGAGGTCGGTGCCCGGCCGTAGGATGGTCCGTGTTCCACACGAACACGAACGGCAACGGCCGCCGATCGGCGGCCGAGCATCCCACGGGAGGGCGCGCTCATGGCCGAGCAGACCGCTGTGCACGACGAACCCGGTGGCGCGACGGCAGTCGCGGCGCCGGTCGGTCCCACGTCGGCACCGACACCGCGACCACCGCGGACCCCGTCGGGCACGCTCTACCGCGGCGGCGCCGGCATGTGGTCGTGGGTGCTGCACCGCATCACGGGCGTCGCGATCTACTTCTTCCTGCTCGTGCACATCCTGGACACGGCCCTCGTCCGACTCTCGCCCGCCGCGTACGACGCCGTCATCGGCACGTACAAGACGCCGATCATGAACCTCGGCGAGACCGGCCTCGTGATGGCGATCGTCTTCCACGCGATCAACGGCCTGCGCATCGTCGCGGTCGACTTCTGGAGCAAGGGACCGCAGTACCAGCGGCTCATGTTCTGGATCGTGGTCGGGATCTGGGTGGTGCTGATCGCGGGCTTCCTGCCGACCCAGATCATGAACCTCGTGGCCGACCTGCACTGAGCGGAGGAGATCCGATGACCACCGAGACCGTCGAGGCCCCGCGTTCCGCCACGGCCGCCCGCCGCACCACCAACTGGGAGAAGTGGGGCTGGATCTACATGCGCGCGTCGGGGATCGTCCTCGTCGTGCTCATCTTCGGGCACCTGTTCATCAACATGGTCGCCGGGGGTGGCGTCAAGCAGATCGACTTCGCCTTCGTCGCCGGCAAGTGGGCGAGTCCGCTCTGGCAGGTGTGGGACACGCTCATGCTGTGGCTCGCGCTCATCCACGGCTCGAACGGCATGCGCACGATCATCAACGACTACGTCGGCCGACCGGCCGTGCGGCGCACGCTGCTCGGCGCCGTGCTCGTCGCGTGCGTCGTGCTGATCGCGCTCGGCACGCTCGTCTGCTGGACGTTCGACCCGTGCCCCGCGGGTGCCGCGGCCGCCGACCTGCCGTCGTTCTGCCCCGCGCACTGAGCTCCGCCCTCCTGACCACATTCGAGAGAAGTCCGTGACCGACACCACCGCTGCACCCACGAGCTCCGTCGTCGACGGGGTCCACCACCACCAGTTCGACATCGTCATCATCGGCGCGGGAGGCGCCGGCATGCGAGCGGCGATCGAGGCCGGCCCGCAGGCGAACACGGCCGTGATCTCGAAGCTGTACCCGACGCGATCCCACACGGGCGCGGCGCAGGGCGGCATGGCGGCGGCTCTCGCCAACGTGGAAGAGGACTCCTGGGAGTGGCACACGTTCGACACGATCAAGGGCGGTGACTACCTGGTCGACCAGGACGCCGCCGAGATCCTGGCGAAGGAGGCCATCGACGCGGTCATCGACCTCGAGAACATGGGGCTGCCCTTCAACCGGACGCCCGAGGGCAAGATCGACCAGCGTCGGTTCGGCGGCCACACGCGCGACCACGGCAAGGCGCCGGTGCGCCGCGCCTGCTACGCGGCGGACCGCACGGGCCACATGATCCTGCAGACGCTGTTCCAGAACTGCGTCAAGCTGGGCGTCAACTTCTTCAACGAGTTCTACGCCCTCGACCTCGTCATGGCCGAGGTCACGGGCGACGACGGCGTCACCCGCGAGCAGCCCGTCGGCGTCGTCGCGTTCGAGCTCGCGACGGGCGAGCTCCACGTGTTCCACGCCAAGGCGTTGATCTTCGCGACCGGCGGGTTCGGCAAGATCTACAAGACGACCTCGAACGCCCACACCCTCACCGGCGACGGTGTCGGCATCGTGTGGCGTTCCGGCCTGCCGCTCGAGGACATGGAGTTCTTCCAGTTCCACCCGACGGGCCTGGCGGGCCTCGGCATCCTGCTCACGGAGGGCGCCCGCGGTGAGGGCGCGATCCTCCGCAACGCCTCCGGCGAGCGCTTCATGGAGCGCTACGCACCGACCATCAAGGACCTCGCGCCCCGCGACATCGTCGCCCGGTGCATGGTGCAAGAGGTCGCGGAGGGCCGCGGGGCCGGCCCGAACAAGGACTACGTCCTGCTCGACTGCACGCACCTGGGGGCCGAGGTCCTCGAGACCAAGCTCCCGGACATCACCGAGTTCGCGCGCACGTACCTCGGTGTCGACCCGGTGACGGAGCCCGTGCCGGTGATGCCGACCGCGCACTACGCCATGGGGGGCATCCCGACGAACACGAACGCCGAGGTCCTGCGGGACAACGACACCGTGGTGCCGGGCCTCTACGCCGCCGGCGAGTGTGCCTGCGTGTCCGTGCACGGGTCGAACCGGCTCGGCACGAACTCGTTGCTCGACATCAACGTGTTCGGCAAGCGGAGCGGCAACAACGCGGCGGCCTACGTGCAGACCGCGGAGTTCGTCCCGCTCCCCGAGGACCCGGCGGGCAACGTGCGCCGCATGCTCGAGCAGCTGCGGGCCTCCACGGGCACGGAGCGCGTGGCGAGCCTCCGCAAGGAGCTGCAGGACGAGATGGACAAGAACGCCCAGGTGTTCCGCACGGACGAGTCGCTCGCCAAGGTGACGGCGACCATCCACGAGCTCCGTGAGCGGTACCTCCAGGTCTCCGTCCAGGACAAGGGCAAGCGGTTCAACACCGACCTGCTCGAGGCCGTCGAGCTCGGGTTCCTGCTCGACCTCGCCGAGGTCGTCGTGTTCTCCGCGCGGAACCGCAAGGAGTCCCGTGGCGGCCACATGCGCGACGACTACCCGAAGCGCGACGACGAGAACTACATGCAGCACACCATGGCGTACCTGACGGGCGATCCGCACTCCTCGCTCGCCGACGACCACATCACACTCGACTGGAAGCCCGTGGTCATCACGCGGTACCAGCCGATGGAGAGGAAGTACTGAGATGACCGACACGCTGGTCAGCGACGCCCCCGCGAGCCGCGCCGAGGACCGCACCGCGCCTCCCGGCTCGTTCCCGGTGACCCTCATGGTCCGCCGGTTCGACCCGGACGTCGACGCCGAGCCGCACTGGCAGGAGTTCGGCGTGATGATGCTGCCGACGGACCGGATCCTCGACGCCCTGCATCAGGTGAAGTGGGAGCAGGACGGTTCGCTGACCTTCCGCCGGTCGTGTGCACACGGCGTCTGCGGCTCGGACGCCATGCGCATCAACGGTCGGAACCGGCTCGCCTGCAAGACGCTGATCAAGGACCTCGACGTGTCGAAGCCGATCTACGTCGAGGCGATCAAGGGCCTGCCGCTCGAGAAGGACCTCGTCGTCGACATGGAGCCGTTCTTCGCCTCCTACCGCGAGGTCCAGCCGTTCCTGCAGTCGAAGTCCGCCCCGCAGAAGGGCAAGGAGCGCGTGCAGTCCGTCGCCGAGCGTGAGCGCTTCGACGACACGACGAAGTGCATCCTGTGCGCGGCGTGCACGTCCTCGTGCCCGGTGTTCTGGACCGACGGGCAGTACTTCGGTCCGGCCGCGATCGTCAACGCGCACCGGTTCATCTTCGACTCCCGGGACGACGAGGCGAAGGTCCGTCTCGACATCCTCAACGACAAGGAGGGCGTGTGGCGCTGCCGCACGACCTTCAACTGCACCGACGCCTGCCCGCGCGGCATCCAGGTCACCAAGGCGATCGCAGAGGTCAAGCAGGCACTCGTCCGAGGCCGCGCCTAGGACCGCTCGGTAGGCTCCGACCATGACCTTCGCGGACGTCCGCCCCACGCTCGATCAGCTCGGCTACACCGACCGGTACGTGGTGCTCCCCGGGGAGCACCCGCTCGACGAGCCGGTCGAGGGAGCCCTGCGGATCGTGCCGGTCGATGCCGCGTCGGCGCACGGGCAGGACTGGGCCCTCGAGGTCGTCGACTACGGCAACCCCCGCCGATTGGCCGTGGCCCGCAGTGAGGACGACGCGGTCGAGATGCTCCGGCGGTTCCTCAACCGTCCGTTCCCGCCGGCCCGCGACGTCCCGCAGTCCGACCTCGACGCCCTCCGCGATCGTGCGGGCGCCACGTACCCGCAGCTCGCGGCGCAGGCGCACGGCGCGGGCAACGCGGGCCTGACGATCCAGATCCCAGCCGGGATCCCCGTCGACCGCGTCGGCGGTCCGGACGGTTACCTGCTGCACCCCCTGGACACCCCGCTCCCCGCTCGGTCACTGCCGCCGCACGCGATGCAGCGCCCGGACGTGCACCGCTACGTGACGGACCGGCCGTTCCTCGTGAACGTCCGGCTCGTGCAGCCCTGGTTCGACCAGCCCGGCGGTGCGTTGCGGTTCGCGATCGCCGATCCCGGGGTGACGGTGCGCGACCTCGTGGTCGACGGTTCGCTCGTCCGACTCCGGGTCGTCTGACCGCGACCGCTCCGCCGACCGCACCGAGGCGCCCTGCTCAGGGGACGAGTGCGAGCTTGCCGCCCGGGTGCCCCTCCTGCAGGAACCGCAGCGCCTCGACGGCGTCGGCGAGCGGCCATGTCCGGGCGACCGGCACGACGAGCTCCCCCGACGCCGCCATGTCCACGAGCTGCTGCCGCACCGAGTCGCGGAACGCGGCACTCTCGGGCTGCGCACCGCCCACGGCCCGGAAGCCGTCCCGCTGGGCACGACCGTGCGCGGCGATGGTCACGATGCGGTCGCGGTCGACCACGAGCTCGAGCGACACGTCGACCGCCTCGTCGGTGCCGACACAGTCGATCGCCGCCGCGACACCCTCCGGTGCGAGCGCGCGCACCCGGTCGGCCAGGCCCCCGCCGTACGCCACGGGCTCGCCACCGAACCGCCGTACCGTCTCGGCGTTCGCCTCCGACGCGGTGCCGATCAGGCGGATGCCCCGCTGTCGCGCCTGCTGGAGCACGCTGACCCCGACCGATCCGGATGCACCGTGCACGAGCACCGTGTCGCCCTCGCCCGGGTGGACGACCCGCAGCACGTCGGCCGCCGTCGTCCCGGCGAGGAACAGGTTCGCCGCCGCGGCATCGTCGAGGGTGTCCGGCGCCGCGAACACGTCGTGCGCCGGGACGGTGATGTCCGTCGCGTAGCCGCCGTCGACCCGGAACGCGATGACGCGGTCGCCGGTGCTCCCACCGCCGGACGCGATCGTCGTCCCCGGTCCGATGGCGCTGATGACGCCCGCGACCTCGTACCCGATCCCCATCGGCAACTGGGAGCGGTCGGCGTTCGGACCGCCCTGGGTGTGCTTGTAGTCGGCGGGGTTGACGCCGGCCGCCCGGACGCTGATCGTCACCTCACCCGCGCGGGGCTCCGGCACGGTCGTCTCCACGAACTCGAACACCTCGACGCCGCCGAACTCCGGCGCGATCCACCGCTTGGCCATCCCGGTCCACTCCCGTCCGGTGTCGTCCTTCGGCACCGTCCGCGCCATCCAACGCCCGACGGCTGCACGGCGCCCCGGAGCCGGCCGGGAAGCGGGGCGGTCGGCGACCGTCTCGGCGCGTCGGGCGCGGACAGCACGACGGCCCCCGGCCCGGGAGGGACGGCGGCCGTCGAGCTGGCCCGGTGCGGGCTCGACGGCCCCCGGCCCGGGAGGGACGGCGGCCGTCGAGCTGGCCCGGTGCGGGCCTGCGTCGGTGCGGGATGCGGCTCCGCGTCAGGCGCGGACCGCGGCCACGCGGTCGGTGAACGGTGCGAGGAACGGGTGTCCGGCCTCCAGACCGGTGATCTGCTGCGCGACGTCCGTGTCCGAGGCATCCGATCGGAGCAGGGCCTGGAGTTCGACGCTCTGCTCGTCGTCCGCGACGTCGAAGCGGAGCGCGGCGCCCATGGCGTCAAGTAGCGCGGTCGGCTCGACGCCCTCCTCTGCGAGGGCAGCCCCGGGCGACACGAAGCGCTCGTCGCGCGAGAGCTTGCGGAGCGGCTGCCGCCCGACCCGCGTCACCGTGTCGGGCAGGTGCGGGTTCTCGAAGCGGGCGATGATGGCCGTCACGTAGGCGCGGTGCACCTCGGGGTCGAGCTCGTGCCGACGGACGAGCAGGTCGCTCGTCTCGCCGAGCACGGACTCGAGGGCCGACCGGACCGCGGGGATCGCGATCGCGTCCGAGATCTTGTCCGCACCGGCGAGGTACCCGTGGTAGGCCACGGTCGCGTGCCCGGTGTTGACGGTGAAGAGCTTCCGCTCGATCGACGCGGCGAGCCCGTCGACGTAGTGCGCTCCGGGGATCGTGGGCTCCGTGCCGGCGAACGGCGTGCGGTCGATCGCCCACTCGAAGTAGGTCTCGACGGTGACGTCGAGGCCCGCGTCGGCCGGCTGTGCCGGGACGATGCGGTCGACGGCGGTGTTCGCGAACACCGCCTTGGCGAGCGCCGCGTCCCGCTCGCCCTCGGGCAGCGCGTCGACGATGAACTCGCGGAGGCGGTCGGTCGCGTTGATCGCGTTCTCGCACGCCATGACGGCGAGCGGCGCTGCCTCCGGGTCGCGCTCGACGAGGCCGCGCGCGATGACCGGGGCGATGAACCGGAGCACGGTGGGCCCGACGGCGCAGGTGACGACGTCGGCCGCGGCCACCTCGGCGACCACGCCGGCCTCGTCCTGAGCGCTGTTCACCGCGCGGAAACCGGTCACGACGTGGTCCTGCGCACCGGCGCCGACCTCGTGCACCGTGTACGAGTCGGCGGCCGCGAGCGCGTCGATGAGCGGCGCGGCGACGTCGGCGAAGACGACCTCGTACCCGGCCTCGTGGAGGAGGAGCCCGACGAAGCCGCGCCCGATGTTGCCGGCACCGAAGTGGACGGCGACGCTCACTCGTTCACCTCGCCGAGGATCGCCATGATCGCCGCGGCGTCGGGCGCCTCGGTGAGCGCCTGCACCTGGTCCTCGTCGGAGAACACGATCGCGATCTTCGACAGGATGTCGAGGTGCTCGTTGTTGACGCCGGCGATGCCGACGACGAATCGCACCTCGTTGCCGTCCCAGTCGATGGGCGACGCGTAGCGGATGAACGACAGCGCGGACGTCTTGATGGCGTCCTTCGCCTCGTTCGTGCCGTGCGGGATCGCCAGGAAGTTGCCCATGTAGGTGGACACGCTCTTCTCGCGCTCGAGCATGGCGGGGTAGTAGTCCCCCGTGACCGCACCGGCGGCCTCGAGGATGTCGGCCGCCTCCTTCATCGCCTCCGTCTTGGTCGGAGCGGTGTCCTCGGTGTGGATCCGGATCTGGCTCTCCTGCAGGACGGGCATCGGTGGTTCTCCTTGTTCGTGGCTGTGGGGCGGGGGAACGCGTCGTCCGCGTTCCCCCGCCCCGTGGGTGTGGTGCCGTGTGGTGCGGTTACTGCTGCTTCAGCTGGTCGACGACCTGGTCGTACTGGGGCGCGTTCATGAAGTTACCGACCGACACGTGCTGCGCGTTCGGGTTCTTCTGCTTCGCCCGGTCGGTGAGCTCCTCCTGGGTGATGATGAGGTCCTCGTCACCCGAGAGGTTCGCGATCGCCTTGTTGACGACCGTGACGCCCTCGATACCGGCCTTCTTGATCTTGTTCCGCAGGACGCTCGCGCCCATGGCACTCGAGCCCATGCCGGCGTCGCAGGCGAACACGACGTTCTGGACGCGCGTGGCGGTGGTGGTGCCCGTCGCGGAACCGACGCCGCCGAAGGACGACTCGGTCTCCTCCTCGTTCGCCGGGGCGTTCGAGCCGAAGATGCCCGCGGTCGCGGCGTTGACGTCGCGGCCCTTGTTCGCCTGCATGCGGGCGAGGGCGTCGCTCATGTCGCCACCACCGGCGGCCAGGTCCCGCTTGCGGGTCGAGATGAGGAAGAAGGACGCGACGGCGCCGGACACGAGCGCCGACAGGACGACGGAGAGGATGACGCCGACGTAGCTGTCCCGCGAGGTGTTGAAGAGCACCGCGAGGATCGAGCCGGGCGAGGCCGGGGCGACGAGACCGGACCCGAACGTGACGTTCGTGGCGACACCGGTCGCACCACCGAGGATGACGGCGATGAACAGGATCGGCTTCTGCAGCACGTACGGGAAGTAGATCTCGTGGATGCCACCGAAGAACTGGATGAGGATCGCGCCGGGAGCCGTCGACCGCGCGACGCCGACACCGAAGAAGGTGAAGGCGAGGAGGATGCCGAGACCGGGGCCGGGGTTCGCCTCGAGGAGGAACAGGATCGACTTGCCGGACTGCTGGACCTGCTGCGCGCCGAGCTGGTCGAGCACGCCGTGGTTGATCGCGTTGTTGAGGAAGAAGACCTTCGCCGGCTCGATGATGACGCTCGCGAGCGGCAGCAGGTGCGCGTGCACCAGCCACTCGACGGCGGCACCGAGGCCGTCCGCGATGCGGAGGAAGATCCAGGACAGCCAGAAGAAGCCGACCATGAACAACCCGAAGCCGAGGATGCCGGCCGCGTAGTTGTTCACGAGCATCTCGAAGCCCGGCTTGATCTTGCCGTCCCAGATGCGGTCCACCTGCTTGATGAGATACGCGCCGAGCGGGCCGCAGATCATCGCGCCGAGGATCATCGTCGTGCCCGACGCGCCGAGGATGACGCCCATGGTGAAGATCGAGCCGACGACCGCACCGCGGATGTCGTAGACCATCCGGCCACCCTGGATCGCGATCGCGAGCGGGATGAGGTAGGTGAGGATCGGGCCGACCACGCCGACGTTCGCGACGCCGTGCGTGGTGCCGAAGCCGCCGAGGACGCCGACGGGAGTCCAGCCGGTCTGGATGAAGAAGGCGGTGATGATGCCCCACGCGATGAAGATCGCGATGTTCGGCATCACCATGCCGGAGAGGAAGGCGCCGAACTTCTGGACGGCGACCCGACCGCCGCCCCGCTTCTGTGCGGGGGCGCCGGTCGCTGCGACGGACGTCGTTGTCATGTGCGTTCTTTCTGGTGTGGGTTCGTGGGAACGGATCGGAGGGAACGGGACGGGGAGGTCAGGCGACGTGCGCCGACGTCGCAGCGGCACGTGCGGCCGCGGCGGACGGGGCGGCGAGCGCGGCCCGGGCCATCTCGCGCGCCTGCTCGAGGGTGTGCTGGCCGAGTTCGGCGCGCACGTCCGCGAGGGCGGCGGGGGTCATGGAGAGCGTGGTGGCGCCGAGACCGACGAGGACGACGGCGAGCAGCGGGTCGGCCGCGGCCTCACCGCAGATCCCCACGGCCTTGCCCGCGTCACGCCCGGCAGCACCGAGCTGGGCGACGAGGCGCAACACCGCGGGGTGCCACGGGTCCTGGTAGGAGGCGACGGACCCGAGCAGCCGGTCCGCGGCGAGCGTGTACTGCGTCAGGTCGTTCGTGCCGATGGAGACGAAGTCCGCCTGCTGGAACACCTGCTCTGCGAGGAGCGCGAGCGACGGCACCTCGGCCATGACACCCGCGGTCCGGACACCGAGCTCGCGGGCCAGGGACACGAAGTACGCGGTCTCCTCGGCGTCCGCCACCATGGGCGCCATCACCCAGAGGTCGGCCTCGGTCTCGGCGTCGGCCTGGACGAGCGCGGTGAGCTGGTCACGGAGGACCGCCTCGTGGTGTCGCAGCGCCCGGAGGCCACGGCGACCGAGTGCGGGGTTCTCCTCGTCCTGGTCGGTCAGGAACGACAGCGGCTTGTCCGCCCCCGCGTCGAGCGCGCGGACGACGACCTTCTTGCCGGGGAACGCGGACAGCAGCTGCACGTAGGCCTGACGCTGCGCCTCCACGGTCGGTGCGGTCGGCGAGTCGAGGAACAGGAACTCGGTGCGGAACAGGCCGACGCCCTCGGCGCCGAGCGCGACGGCGCCCGCGGCATCGGCGGGGTTGCCGAGGTTCGCCAGGAGCGGCACGAGCGTGCCATCGGCGAGCGCGCCGGGGGTGACCGGTCGGTCGGCCGCGGCGAGACGCTCGGCGATCCGGGCCTCCGTCGCGGTGACGAGGTCGGGATCGGGGTCGGTGACGACCACGCCGGCAGCGGCGTCGACGACGACCGTCTGGCCGTCGACGAGGTCCGCGGCGCCCTCGACGCCGACGATCGCCGTGATGCCCTTCGCCCGGGCGAGGATCGCGGTGTGCGAGGTGGGGCCGCCGTCGCTCGTGACGAGCGCGAGCACCTTGCCGAGGTCGAGCAGGGCGGTGTCCGCCGGGGCGAGGTCGCGCGCGACCAGGACGAAGGGGGTGTCCGAGTCGGGCACGCCCGGTGCGGGCACCCCACGGAGCTTCGCGATGATGCGCTGGGACACGTCGCCGAGGTCGGCCGCCCGCTCCCCCATGTAGCCGCCCATCGCGGCGAGGATGTCCTGGAACGCGGCGAACGCGTCGTGCACGGCGCGCTCCGCGTTCGCGCCACCGCTGATCCGGGTGTGGACGTCGTCGAGCAGCGTCGGGTCCTGCGCCATGAGCGCCTGGGCCTCGAGCACGGCCTGGGCGTCGCCACCGGCGAGCGCGCCGCGCTTCGTCAAGTCGTCGGCGACCGCGGCCACGGCCTCGTGCACGGCGGCGTCCGCGGCCTCGACCGGACCGTCGAGCGGTGCCGACGACGGAGCGCCGAGGGGCTCGGGCATGCGCAGCACGGGTCCGAGCGCGACGCCGCGGCCCACCCCGGTTCCGGGCAGTTCGGACATTCGAGACTCCTTCATCTCATCGCGCAGATCAGGCGGTGCGGTGGGGCTGGACGACGGCGCACGGGCGGCGCGCTGCGACGACCATACATCGATTCCGATTGACAAACAAACAAATCCGGGGATAAAAATGCAGAAACAGATGCCCGTTTGCGTCTGACTCCCCCCGCCCCGGCCACTCGGGCCTCCGGGGACGTCGGTCCATGCCCGTTTCGCCCACTCCGAGGTCCGATGTACGCACCAGAACGTCACCAGCGCATCGTCGAGCAGGCGCGCGCGCAGGGGCGGGTCGACGTCAAGGACCTCGCCGAACTCCTCGCGGTCACGCCCGAGACGATCCGCCGCGACCTCACGAGCCTCGAACGGCGCGGCCTCGTCCGGCGCGCGCACGGCGGCGCGATCCCGGTCGAGCGGATCACGATCCACGCGGGCGTGGGCGACCGCGGCGGCATCAACACGGCCGAGAAGATGGTGATCGCCGAGGCCGCGCTCGACGAACTCCCCGAGGGCGGCTCGATCATCATCGACGCGGGCACCTCGACCATCTGCCTCGCCGAGATGCTGCCGACCGACCGCGGGCTCACCGTCGTGACGCACTCGCTGCCGGTGGCGATGGCGGTCGCCAACCGGCCCGGGATCGACCTGCACTTCCTCGGCGGGAACATCCGGAGCGACTCCCTCGCGGGCGTCGGCACGTGGACCCACCAGCTCGTCGGCATGGTGAGCGTCGACGTCGCGTTCCTCAGCATCAACGGCATCACACCCGAGCGGGGCCTGACGACCCACAACCTGGCGGAGGCCGCCGTGAAGACCGCGCTCATCAAGGCCGCGCGGCGGAGCATCCTGCTCGCCGACCACTCGAAGTTCGGCCGCGAGGAGTTCGGGCGCGTGGCACCGCTCGCCGCGATCGACACGATCATCACCGACCCCGCGGTCAACCTCGACCTCGTGCGCGAGGTCGAGGCCGCCGGCACCGAGGTCTTCTGGCCCGGACGGGACTGACCCGTCGGCCGCGACCGTCCACGGCCACACCGGCCGCGCTCGCTACCATGAGGGCGCATCCACCCGGACCACGCGTCCGATCGAGACAGGAGTTCCGATGTCCGAAGCCACCCGCACCGTCACCGTCGCCAGCGGATCGGGGCTGCACGCCCGCCCCGCTTCGCTGTTCGTGCAGAACGTCACGGCGTCCGGTCACCAGGTCACGATCGCCAAGGGTGACAAGTCGGCCAACGCGGGCAGCATCCTCGGTCTCCTCGGGCTCGGCGTCGAGAACGGCGACGAGGTCACGCTCACGGTCACGGGCGACGACGCCGACGCGACCGCCGACGCACTCGTGACCTTCCTGCAGACCGACCACGACGCGGCCTGACCGCGGCCGCGGCTAGCGCGTCGTGCCACCCGCCGGCCGGGAGGCCCGTGGTGGCGCCGCCACGGACCTCCCGGCAGGGGCGCACGTCCGGGACGGGCCCCGTCGGAGGCCGCCGCTAGGGTTGAACCCATGACCCGCCTGCGTCTCGCGACCGTCAACGTCAACGGCATCCGCGCCGCGTTCCGCAAGGGCATGGGCGACTGGCTGCAGGGGCGGGACGTCGACGTGCTCGCCCTGCAAGAGGTCCGTGCGTCCACCGACGACCTGCAGGAGCTCCTCGGTGAGGACTGGAACGTCGTGCACGACCCTGCGACGGCGAAGGGCCGCGCGGGCGTGGCGATCGCCTCGCGCGACCGGGCCCGGATCCACCGTGTCGAGCTCGGCCCGGACGACTTCGACTCGGCGGGCCGGTGGCTCGAGGCCGACTACGAGGTCGGCGACGCGGTCGTCACGGTGGTGAGCACCTACGTGCACTCCGGCGAGGCCGACACCCCCAAGCAGGACGAGAAGTGGCGCTTCCTCGACGCGATGGAGCAGCGCCTCCCGGCCCTGCAGCGGCACAACGAGCTCGCGGTCGTCGTCGGCGACCTCAACGTCGGGCACGACGAGCGCGACATCAAGAACTGGAAGGGCAACGTGAAGCGGGCCGGCTTCCTGCCCCGCGAGCGCGCCTACTTCGACCGCTTCCTCGGCGCCGCCGGCGAGCAGGTGGACTGCGTCGACGGCACCACCGGCACCGGGCTCGGATGGGTCGACGTCGGACGGGAGCAGGCCGGCGACGTCCCCGGCCCCTACACGTGGTGGTCGTGGCGCGGCCAGGCGTTCGACAACGACTCCGGTTGGCGCATCGACTACCAGATGGCGACGCCCGCGCTCGCGGCGAAGGTCACGGCGTACGCGGTGGACCGCGCGGCCGCGTACGACCAGCGATGGTCCGACCACACCCCCGTGGTCGTCGACTACGAGGTCTGACCCCCGACTCCCCGGCCCCCTCGGCCGCCCACGCAAGGACACCTGCACCATGACGAAGACCCGCTTGTTCTCCGGCATCCAGCCGTCCGCCGGATCGCTCCACCTCGGCAACTACATCGGCGCGCTCATGCAGTGGCGGGACCTGCAGACCACGTACGACGCCATCTACTGCGTCGTCGACATGCACGCGATCACCTCGCCGCAGGACCCGGCCGCCCTGCGCGAGAACACCCGTCGCACGGCCGCGCAGTACATCGCGGCCGGGATCGACCCCGAGCAGTCCACGCTGTTCGTGCAGTCGCACGTCCCCGCGCACGCCGAACTCGCCTGGGTGCTCAACACCATCACCGGCTTCGGCGAGGCGAGCCGGATGACCCAGTTCAAGGACAAGGCCGCACGGCAGGGCACCGAGTCGGCGTCCGTCGGCCTGTTCACGTACCCGATGCTCATGGCCGCCGACATCCTGCTCTACGGGTCCGCGATCGTGCCGGTCGGCGATGACCAGCGCCAGCACGTCGAGCTGACGCGGGACCTCGCGGGCCGCTTCAACTCGCGCTTCGGCGACACGTTCGTCGTGCCCGAGGCCCACATCCTGGCCGAGACCGCACGGATCTACGACCTGCAGACGCCGACGAGCAAGATGAGCAAGTCGGCGGCGACCGACGCGGGTCTCATCCAGTTGCTCGACGACCCGAAGCGCACCGCCAAGAAGATCCGATCGGCCGTCACGGACACCGAGCGCGACGTCCGGGCCGACCGCGAGCACAAGCCGGGCGTGACCAACCTGCTCACGATCCTGTCGGCGTTCACGCGGACCCCGGTCCCGGAGCTCGAGCAGGCCTTCGTGGGCAAGGGTTACGGCGATCTCAAGGGCTCCGTGGCGGACGCCGTCGTGGCCGAGCTCGAGCCCGTCCGCGCGCGGACCCTCGAGCTGCTCGACGACCCGGCCGAGCTCGACCGGCTCCTCGCCGTCGGGGCGGACCGGGCGGAGTCGATCGCCGAGTCCACGCTCGCCACCGTCTACGACCGCATCGGCTTCGTGCCGCGGCACCGCTGACCCGTCCCCGCCGGACGTGCTCCCCGTCACGCTGCGGTCCCCCGTCGCCCGCCTCGACATGCCGACGCGGGCGGACGCACCCGCGATCACCGAGGCGTGCCAGGACGCCGAGATCGCGCGTTGGACGACGATCCCGACGCCGTACGGGCCGCGTGACGCCCATGCCTTCGTCGACGCCCTGGTCGGCCCGGGCTGGGCGTCCGACCGCGAGTACACGTGGGCGATCCGCCGGCCGTCGAGCACGTGGCTCGAGGGCGTCGTGGCGTTCCGGCCCGCGCACCGCGACATCGGGTTCTGGCTCGCGCCCTCGGCGCGCGGGCACGGGCTCATGGCCGAGGCCGTGCGACTCGTGACCGGGTGGGCGTTCGAGCAGGGCCACGAGGACGTGTACTGGGAGTGCTTCGTCGGCAACCGGGCGTCGGCCGCGGTGGCGCGACGGGCGGGGTTCGCCTACACCGGGACCGGACCCGGGCTCATCCCCGGCCGTGACGGCACCCCCGTGACCTGCTGGAAGGGACTGCTCCGAGCGGACGGCCGATCGGCCTCGGACCTGCCGTGGCCGGCGGCCGCGCTCGACGCCTGACGCCCGGCCGGCGGCCGGGAGCCTCGCTATGCTCGACCGGGTGAGCACCGCGCCCTCCGGACCCGTCTCCCCGGCCGAGGAGCGGGCCATGCGCCGCGCGCTCGAACTCGCGGCCGAGGGTCCGCGCGTCGGCGACCACGCGCGCGTCGGCGCCGTCGTCCTGGCGTCGGACGGCTCCGTGCTCGCCGAGGGACACCACCGTGGTGCGGGCACGCCCCACGCCGAGGTCGAGGCACTGTCAGCGCTCCCGCCGGGCGCGGCCCGTGGTGCGACGATGGTGGTCACGCTCGAGCCGTGCGACCACGTCGGCCGCACCGGACCGTGCTCGGTCGCTCTGCTCGACGCCGGGGTGACCCGCGTCGTGTACGCGATCGACGACCCGGGCGAGCACGCGCACGGCGGTGCCGCACGCCTCCGCGCCGCGGGCGTCGACGTCGTGTCCGGGCTCCTCGCGGACGAGGCCGAGTCGTTCCTCGAGCGCTGGCTGCTCTCGGTCCGACTCGGCCGGCCCTGGGTGACGGTGAAGTGGGCCATGAGCCTCGACGGCCGGGCCGCGGCGGCGGACGGCTCGAGCAAGTGGATCACGGGGGCGGCCGCGCGGCAGCACGTCCACGAGCAGCGCGCGGACCACGATGCGCTGCTCGTCGGTACCGGTACCGTGCTCGCCGACGATCCGAGCCTCACCGCGCGGGGCGACGCGGGCGAGCTCATGCCGGTGCAGCCCCTGCCCGTCGTGGTCGGTGACCGCGCGGTGCCGGACGACGCCGCACTGCGCCGCCATCCCCGCGGCTTCCGCGCGGTTCCGGGCCACGACCTCGAGGCCGCGCTGCGCTCCCTCCGCCCCCTCGGGGTGCACACCGTCTTCGCGGAGGGCGGTCCGACGGTCGCGAGCGCCCTCATCCGGCGCGGCCTCGCCGACGAACTGCTGGTGTACGCGGCGCCGGTGCTGCTCGGCGGTCCACGCACGGCCCTCGATGACCTCGGCGTGGGAAGCATGGACGACCGCCTGCGGTTGACCATCGCATCGTCCACGGAACTCGGCCCGGACCTGCTGTTCCGGGCCCGCATCGACCGGAGCACCACATGAGCGACGCGCTGACCTCCCCCACACCGGGCAGTCCCGTGCGGTTCGAGGTCGCCACCACCGTCCCGACCGTCCACGGCCGGTTCGAGATGCGCGCGTACCGGGACCTCGTGACCGGGGCGGACCACGTCGCCGTCATCGCGCGCGACCGCACCGGGAACGCCCCGGCCGACGGAGCGCTCGTTCGAGTGCACTCGGAGTGCCTGACCGGCGAGGCCTTCGGGTCGCTCAAGTGCGAGTGCGGCCCGCAGCTCGACGCCGCGCTCGACACCATCGCCGCCGAGGGCGGGGTCGTCGTCTACCTGCGGGGGCAGGAGGGCCGGGGCATCGGGCTCATCGACAAGCTCCGCGCCTACCGGCTGCAGGAGGACGGGCTCGACACGCTCGACGCGAACCTCGCGCTCGGCCTGCCCGCGGACGCGCGTGAGTACGGCGGGGCAGCGGGGATCCTCACGGACCTCGGGATCACCCACATCCGGCTGCTGTCGAACAACCCCGAGAAGCGCCGGCAGCTCGAGGAGCACGGGATCGTCGTCGACGAGCTCGTGCCGCTCGTGGTCGGTGTCTCGGCCGAGAACGCCGGCTACCTCGACACGAAGCGCGACCGGATGGGACACGCCCTCCCCGCGCATCTCGAGGCGGACCTCCCCGGCTGATCGGTCGGGCGGCGGAGCCCATCCGGCGCCGCGGCGTTGGTATCCCAGGCTCTGGGCGGATTCGCAGGTTCGACGACGAGCACGTAGACTGTGTGGACCGTCACGAGCGGTACCTCGACGAACGCATCCGACCGGTGTCCGCGCCCACCTGCGCGAACCGGTCGTCGACCCGACGTTCGTGTCCGCACCGCACCCGTCCCGGGTGCTCCCCTCGGAGTCCGACGCGCAACCATGTCCGCACCCGCTCCGGCGACGTCCGTCGCCGCACCCACCACCAACCCGCGCTCACGCGTGGTGATCGCCAGCCTCGTCGGCACGTCGATCGAGTTCTACGACTTCTACGTCTACGCGACCGCCGCGGTCCTCGTGTTCCCCAGCCTGTTCTTCCCGAACGAGAGCGCGGTCGCCTCGCAGCTGTCGTCGTTCGTGACGTTCGCGCTGGCGTTCTTCGCACGCCCGGTCGGATCGATCATCTTCGGCCACTTCGGTGACCGCATCGGCCGGAAGACCACGCTGGTCGCCTCCCTCCTCGTGATGGGGAGCGCGACGTTCCTCATCGGCGTCCTGCCGACGTTCGCGCAGATCGGTGTCTGGGCGCCGGTCCTCCTCGCCGTCATGCGGTTCTGCCAGGGCGTCGGCCTCGGGGGCGAGTGGAGCGGGGCGGCGCTTCTGGCGACCGAGAACGCGCCGTCCGGCCGCCGGGGCGTCTTCGGGTCGCTCCCCCAGCTCGGCGCGCCGATCGGGTTCCTCATCGCCAACGGCGTCTTCATCGTGCTCAACGCGCTCATGCCGGCCGCGGCGGGACAGGCGGCATCGCCCGCGTTCCAGTCCTTCGGCTGGCGGATCCCGTTCCTCCTCAGCGCCGTGCTCGTGGTGATCGGACTCTACGTCCGGTTCAAGCTCATCGAGTCGCCGGTGTTCACGGGGGTCGTGGAATCGGGCGCGGTCGCCAAGGTGCCGCTCGGCCGTGTGTTCCGCACGTCCTGGCGTGCGGTCGTCGTCGGGACGTTCGGGATGGTCGCGACGTACGTGCTGTTCTACTTCATGACGACGTTCACGCTGACGTACGGCACGGCGCCGTCCACCGTGACCGCCGGTGCGAAGATCGGGCTCGGGTACCCGCGGGGCGAGTTCCTCGGCCTCCTCATGATCGGCGTCGTCTTCTTCGGGATCTTCACGCCGATCGCCGGCATGCTCGCGGACCGCTTCGGGCGCCGCCCGACGCTCATCCTGACGACGATCGGTATCGTGCTGTTCGGCCTGACGTTCCAGTTCTGGTTCGCGTCCGCGCATGGGCCGCTCGGCACGGTGACGTTCCTCGTCGTCGGACTCTCGCTCATGGGCCTGACGTTCGGTCCGATGGGTGCGCTCCTGCCCGAGCTGTTCCCCGCGAACGTCCGGTACACGGGCTCGGCCGTCGCCTACAACGTCGCGAGCATCCTCGGTGCCTCCCTCGCCCCGACCGTCGCGATCGCCCTGTGGAGCGCCAAGGGGAACATCTTCCTCGTCGGGCTCTACCTGACGGGAGCGGCGGTCGTCACACTCGTCGCGCTGTTCTTCGTCCGCGAGACCCGCGGGAGCGACTTCGACCGCACGGACGGCACCGTCGGCGCCGGCACGACAGGGGGGACCACCAGCGCCGGGAGCCTCGCTCCCTGACGCGGGCCACCGCCAGCACGACGGGCGCTCGCCGACCGACCGGGAGGACCGGCACCGGTCGACGGGCGCCCGTCGCCGTGGCGCGGACGGGCGCCTCCGTCAACGCGGGTTGACATGCTGCGAGTGTCAATGTAGGTTGACACCCATGGACAGCGGCACGATCACCGCGCTCGCGGCCGACGCCGGCGACGACGACCCGTTCACGGCCCTCGGTGCCGTGCGGGACCTCCGTCGCGAGGTCGACCGGGTCGAGGCGATCGCCGCCCGTCGCGCACGCAACGCCGGAGCCTCGTGGCAGGAGATCGCCACGCTCCTCGGCGTGAGCCGTCAGGCCGTGCACAAGAAGTACGGCCGCTGCTGACGCGACCTCCGTCACGGGCATGCGCCCGGCACCACCCGAGAAGGAACCGATGAGCAATCCCCTGGCCCGACGCGGCCGCAAGCAGCCGGACGGACCCCGCGCGACCTTCCGTTCACTGCTCCCGTACCTGTTCGAGAACCGCCCGGTGATGGTGTTCATCGTCGTGCTCAGCGTGCTCGGCTCGGCTGCGTCGCTCGCACAGCCCCTGCTCGTGAACCAGGTGATCCAGGCCGTCGAGGCGGGGCACACCCTGACCCTGCTCGTCGTCGCGCTCGCGGCGATGGTCGTCGTCGCGGGGCTCATCAACGGTTTCCAGCACTTCATGCTCCAGCGGGCAGGCGAGGGCGTCGTGCTGTCGAGCCGGCGGCGCCTCGTCGCGCGGATCCTGTCCCTCCCGATCTCCGAGTTCGACGTCCGCCGCACGGGTGACCTCGTGTCCCGCGTCGGCAGCGACACGACGCTCCTCCGCGCGGTCCTGACCCAGGGACTCGTCGAAGCGGTCGGGGGCGCCCTGACCTTCATCGGCGCCGTCGTGGGCATGGCGATCATCGACCCGCTCCTGCTCGGCCTCACCGCCATCGTGATCGCCGTCTCGATCGTCGTCGTCGGCGTGCTGTCGCGCCGGATCCGCGCCGCGAGCAAGGCCGCGCAGGAGAAGGTGGGCGACCTGACGGCCGCAGTGGAGCGCGGCATCAGCGCCGTCCGCACGATCCGAGCCGCGGGTGCCACCGAACGCGAGGTCACGGAGATCGACGGCCACGCCTCGGAGGCCTACCGCCGCGGTCTCGACATCGCGCGGATGTCGGCGTTCGTCGTCCCCGTGGCGAGCATCGCCATGCAGCTCTCGTTCATCGTCGTGATCGGCGTCGGCGGAGGACAGGTCGCCGCGGGCAGCATCCAGGTCGCCACCCTCGTGACGTTCATCCTGCTGCTGTTCATGATGATCATGCCGCTCGGTCAGGCGTTCGGTGCGGCGGTCGCGGTCAATCAAGCCCTCGGGGCCCTCGGCCGCATCCAGGAGATCCTCGACCTGCCCACCGAGGACCAGGACGACCACGCCGCCCTCCCGGCCCCCGCGGTCGCCACGGACGACGCCATCACCTTCGAGCACGTGTCCTTCCACTACCGCGAGGCCGCCGTCCGCGCGGTGACGGAGGCGGACGGCACGGTCCCGGGAACCGCTGCCGCCGTGGCGGTCCCCGCGGTCGACGGGGCGGACGCGCGCGGCCTGCCGGGCGCGCGCACCGCCTCCCGGCCGGACGGCGACACGATCGGCACGGCCAGCGACACGGCCGTCCTGCACGACGTGTCCTTCGGCGTGCGGCGCGGCACGCGCGTCGCGCTCGTCGGCCCCTCCGGTGCCGGCAAGAGCACGACGCTCGCGCTCATCGAGCGGTTCTACGACCCGACCGACGGCGTCGTCCGACTCGGCGGGATCGACGTCCGCGGGCTCGACCGTGCCGAGCTCCGCAGCCAGATCGGGTACGTCGAACAGGACGCCCCCGTGCTCGCGGGGACGATCCGGGCGAACCTGCTGCTCGGCAAGCCCGAAGCGACCGAAGCCGAGTGCGTGCGCGTCCTCGAGGCCGTCAACCTGTCCGACGTGCTCGAGCGCGACGAACGCGGCCTCGACGCCCAGGTCGGCGAGGACGGCGTCATGCTGTCCGGCGGTGAGCGCCAGCGGCTCGCGATCGCCCGCGCGCTCCTCGCCGCACCGCCGATCCTGCTGCTCGACGAGTCGACGTCGAGCCTCGACGGCATCAACGAGCAGCGGATGCGGGCCGCGATCGACGCGGTGGCCGAGGACCGCACGCTCCTCGTGATCGCGCACCGGCTCTCCACCGTCGTCGACTCGGACCACATCGTCGTGCTCGAGCAGGGACGCGTCGTCGGGCAGGGCACCCATTCGGAACTCGTGCAGACGACGCCGCTCTACCGGGACCTGGCGAAGCACCAGCTCCTGGTCTGAGGGCCTGCCCGGACGGTCAGGGCGCGGCGAACGGATCCGGCGTCAGGACGTACACGGTCTCGAGGTACTCCTCGAGACCGTCGTGGGCACCCTCACGCCCGAGCCCCGACGCCTTGACACCACCGAACGGTGCCGCCGCGTTCGAGACGACACCCGTGTTCAGCCCGACCATGCCCGACTCGAGCCGCTCCGCCATGCGCTGGCCGCGCGCGAGGTCCTTCGTGAACACGTACGAGACGAGACCGTACTCGGTGTCGTTCGCCAGCCGGACGGCCTCGGCCTCGGTGTCGAACCGGGTGATCGCCACGACCGGCCCGAAGATCTCGGTCGACAGGATCGCGGACCCGGGCTGGACCGTGTCGAGCACCGTCGGGGCGTAGTAGGTCCCCGGACGGTCCACGCGCTCCCCGCCGAGCACGAGGGTCGCCCCGCGATCGACGGCGTCCGCGACGAGTCGCGCCGCCTTGTCGACCGAGCGCTCGTCGATGAGCGGCCCCATGGTCGTGCCGTCCTCGGTCCCGCGGCCGATGCGGAACCCGCGGACGCGGTCGGTGAGCGCCGCGACGAAGGCATCGGCGATCCCGGCCTGCACGAAGAAGCGGTTCGCCGCCGTGCAGGCCTCGCCCACGTTGCGGAACTTCGCTGCCATCGCCGCGGACACGGCGGTCTCGAGGTCCGCGTCGTCGAACACCACGAGTGGCGCGTTGCCGCCCAGCTCCATGCTCGTCCGGAGCACGTTGTCCGCGGCCAGCTTGAGCAGTGCCGAGCCGACGGGCGTGGACCCGGTGAACGTGAGCTTCCGGAGTCGCGGATCGGCGATGAGCGGCTCCGACTGCGCCGGGGCGTCCGAGGTCGGCACGACACCGAGCACCCCGGCAGGCAGCCCGGCCTCGGCGAACAGCCGCGCGAGGTACAGGGTCGTCAGGGGCGTCAGGTCGGCGGGCTTCACGACGATGGTGCAGCCCGCGGCGAGCGCCGGCCCGATCTTCCGCGTCGCCATCGCCAGGGGGAAGTTCCACGGCGTGATCGCGTAGACCGGGCCGACCGGGCGCTTCAGGACGATGGCGCGACCCGTGCCCTCGGGGTTCGTGCCGTAGGAGCCGCCGATGCGCACGGCCTCCTCGCTGAACCACCGGAGGAACTCGGCGCCGTACACGACCTCGCCGCGCGCCTCGGCCAGGGGTTTGCCCATCTCGAGCGACATCAGCCGCGCGAGGTCCTCGGCGTGCTCGTGCACCAGGTCGAACGTGCGACGGAGCACGTCGGAGCGCCCTCGGGGCGAGGTCGCAGCCCAGGCGTCCTGCGCGACCACCGCGGCGTCGAGGGCCGCCATCGCGTCCTCGGGGGTGGCATCGGCCACGGCGGCGATGACGGCGCCCGTCGACGGGTCGCGGACGTCGAAGGTCCGGCCGGACGACGAGGCACGCCATCCGCCCGCGATGAACAGGCCCGTCGGCACGTCCGTCACCCGGACGACGCCGTCGTCGATCGTGGTCGTGTGCGCGGTGGTGGTCTCGCTCGGGTGCGCGGTCGTGGTGGTCCCGTCGCTCATGCTCGTCTCCTCGGGGTCGCGCGTCAGATCTGGGCGCCGTCGGTGCGTTCGAGTCCCTCCCCGACGTCGCTCCGACCGACGTGCCCACCGGCCGCGCGGATCTCGTCGAGTGCGGCCGCGCTCGGTCCGGACGCGACCCCGGCGACGAGGTCCTCGAACACGAAGACGTCGAGGCCGGCTCGGGCACCGTCGAGGGCCGTCGCCCGGACACAGTGGTCGGTCGCGATGCCGACGACGTCGAGGGCGTGCACCTTCCGGTCGTACAGCAGGTCGACGAGCCCCCGGCCCTGGTCGTCGACACCCTCGAACGCGGAGTACGCCGGCTCCCCCATGCCCTTCCGCACGTGGATGTCGACCGGTGCGGTGTCGAGGTCCGGGTGGTACTCCGCCCCGAAAGTGCCCGCCACACAGTGCACCGGCCACGTCGTGACGTAGTCCGGCTCCCCCGACGCGAAGTGACCGCCGTTGTCGTCGTCGCCGTGGTGCCAGTCGCGCGAGGCGACGATGACGTCGTAGTCGCCCGCGTGCCGCCCGAGGAAGGTCGTGATGCGCGCGGCGGTCACGGCACCTCCGTCGACACCGAGGGCGCCGCCCTCGGTGAAGTCGTTCTGGACGTCCACGATCACGAGCGCTCTGGTCATGCGACCATCCTGTCCCCTGCCGCCGACCGCGGCCGCAGACGGTCAGGAGTTCGCGAGCTTGCCGCCGCATCGGTAGACCGCGGCGGTGATCGCGTCGAGCGCCGGCAGCGCGGCGGCCCGCGACGACCCGAGGGCGTAGAACGCGAACGTCAGCCGCGTGCCGTCCGCGGCGTCCATGTACCCGCCGAGTGTGTTCGCGGTGTCGATCCAGCCCGTCTTGGCGTGCACCTTGCCCGCGGCGACCGCGTTCGCGCCCGTGAAGCGACCGGCGAGCGTCCCGGTGCGACCGGCGATCGGCAGCGACTGCGCGAGCACGCCGAGGCCCTTCTGCCCGGCCGCGACCTGCACCATGAGCTTCGCGACGAGCGCCGGTGCGACCGCGTTCGAGGCGCTCTCGCCCGAGCCGTCCCTGATCGTGATCGCCGAGGCGTCGATGCCGTAGGTCGACAGGGCCGCGCGGTACACGCCGGTCAGCGATGCCGCTGAGCCGTTCGACCCCGACACCTTCGACGAGATCCGGGCGAGCATCTCGGCGAGCGTGTTGTCGGAGTTCGGGATCATCTGCCCGATCAGGGTCGACACCGGCTGCGACTGTACCTCGGCGATGGTCGTCGTGCCCGTGGTGGCGCGCTTCGTGATCGTCGCCGACGCCGCACCGACCACGCCCGCGTTCGCCAGGGCGGTGCGGAACATCGCGCCAGCGCGGCCGACGGGATCGGTCGACCGGGGGGAGGTCGCGAGACCGGGACTGGCGCGGTCACCGTCCACCATGAGCGCGGTGATCTCCGGCTGGTAACCGATGGTCCGCTCGGTGACCGGCCACGTCGGGTCCCACGCGTCCGCGTCGTTCCAGTACGTGTCGTCGGTGACGATCGTCGTCACGGGCGTGCTGCCGAGCGTCGTCTTGACCTGTTGCGCCAACTGCACGAGCGTCGGGGCCCCGGGGTAGACGGTGGCCCCGCCCGCCGAGAGGGTCGGGTCACCGTGGCCGACGATCGCGACGGTGCCGCCGCCCTCGGAGACCACCGTGGTCGGGATGCGGTAGCCCGCACCGAGGTCGGCGAGCGCCGTCGCGGTCGTGAGCGTCTTCATGACGCTCCCCGTCCGTGCGGGCGTGCCGCCGCTCCGGTCGAACAGGGTCTCGCCCGTCGCGGCGTCGACGACGACGCCCTCGAACTGACCGAGACCAGCGGCGGAGGCCGCCCCTGCGACCGAGCACGTCCCGATCGCCGTCGGACCGGCGGGGTCGGTCGGCACCGGTCGGGCGGCCACCGTCGGCGTCGGCGTCGGTGTCGCCGACCGTGTCGCCGGAGGCGCGGACCGGGAGGCGCCACTCGCCGCCGTCACGCCGGTCACGGGCCTCCCGGCGCCGGGTGTCGTCGCCGCCGCGATCGCGGCGGCGCCACCGGACCCGAGCACGAGGACCGCGACGAAGGCGCCGACCGCCCACGGCATCGGGCGTCGCGCGACCGCACCGCGGAGGCGCGTCAAGGCCGCGCGCCCACCGTGCGGGGCGTCGGCGGCGGGGACGTGGTCGGCGTGGTTCGGCGCGTCGAGGTCGTCGGACATCGCCGACGATTCTACGGGTGGGTCGGCTCCGCGCCAGTGTCGGTGGTGTCGTCCGTCTCGCCCGGGTAGCGCACGCCGACCTGCCGACGCGCCTCGTCCATGACCTCCATGATCGCGACGGTCTGCTCGATCGGCATCGGTCCGCCCTCGTGGTCACCCGACGCGATCATCTCCTCGAACGCCCGCGCCTCGTGGTGGTAGCCGACGCGGTCCTCACGCCCGTCGAACTCCTCGAGCACGTGGCCGTCCCGATCGCGCAGCCGGTAGGTCGTCGGGCCGATCCACGACGGGTCGAGGTCGATCCGCCCTTCGTCCCCGATGATCGACGCCGCGTTCGGGCTGCGCAGGTCGAGCGCGAAGTGCAGCACCGACTGCGCGCCGTCCGGGTGCCCGAGCACGAGCCCCATCTGCGTGTCCACGCCCTGATCGCTCAAGGACCCCACCGCCGCGACCGTCTCCGGCACGCCGAGCGCGTCGACCGCGAACGCCAGCGGGTAGACGCCGAGATCGAGCAGCGCACCGCCGGCCAGCGCCGGGTCGTTCAGTCGGTGCCGCGGGTCCGTCGGCAGGGCCTGGTGGTGGGTCGCCTCGACGAGACGAGGCCGTCCGATGCGACCCTCGTGCACGAGCTGGCGGATCCGGCTCGCCTGCGGCAGGAACCGCGTCCACATCGCCTCGACGACGAGGACCCCGGCGGCTCGTGCCGCGTCCACGACCCGTCGCGCCTCCGCCGCGTTCACCGTGAACGCCTTCTCCACCAGCACGTGCTTGCCCGCCTCGATCGCCCGCAGGGCGTCCTCGGCGTGTGCCGAGTGCGGGGTCGCGACGTACACCGCGTCGACGGTGTCGTCGGCGACCAGGGCGTCGTAGTCGCCGTGGGCGTGCTCGATGCCGTACTCGTCCGCGAACGCCTGCGCTCTGTCCCGCGTCCGCGACCCCACCGCGGTGAAGCGCACCCCGAGCGCGGCGCTGTCCTCCACGAAGGAGCGAGCGATGCCGCCCGTCCCGATCACGCCCCAGCGAACCGTCATGGTCCCTGTCTACCGGGACCGCGACGGACGTGTGCGAAGCGCGCCGCGGACCACCGCTCGCGACGAAGAGGCCCACACCCCGACGTGGGGATGTGGGCCTCGATCGAGCCGCCTGTCGGAATCGAACCGACGACCTATTCATTACGAGTGAATCGCTCTGCCGACTGAGCTAAGGCGGCGGACGCTCCGGATCCGGAGCGGCACGGGTGTCAACTGTAGCGGATCAGGCGGGTGTGCGCGAAACGAGCACGGCGAGGTCCGCGAACGCGGTCTCGATGCTGTCCACCAGGGTCGCGTCCTCGTCCGCCGACCACTGCGACCACGCCTGCCGCACCGCCGCGAGTGCGACCAACGCCACGAGCGTCGAGCGCCGGGCGAGCACGACCGGGTCGCCATCGGGGTGGTCACGCAGGAGCCGTCGTTCCACGACCGCCGAGAGCTGCGCCTGGAACTCCTTCATCGACGCCATGCGCTGACTGAAGAGCTGGGGGTGCTCCCTGAGCAGGCGCTGCCGCTCCGGCAGCAGCTCGCGGTCGGCGATGAGTTCCTGCGTCGAGTGGACCAGGAGCGAACCGACGTCCGAGAGCAACGACCCCGTCGGTCCGCCGGCCGCGAACTCGGCCAGGATCGCGTCGTCGGGGAACGAGGGATCGTCACCCGAGAGCGCTTGCTCCTTGTTCGGGAAGTAGTTGAAGAACGTGCGTGGCGAGACGTCCGCGCGCCGCGAGATCTCGTCGACGGTCACCGCGGCGAGGCCCTGCTCGAGCGCGATCCGGATCGCCGCCTGCTGGATCGCCAGACGGGTCGCCCGACGCTTGCGTTCGCGCAGGCCCGGCTCGGTGTCGCTCATCGTCTGATCATCCCAGAGGCGGTGCGGTCGGCGACGGTCGTCCGCCGAGGGCGTCCGTGCATCAGCGGACGGCCCGCGCGATCGTCACCATGAGCGCCTCCAGCGCCAGGAGCGCCGCCACGTTCGCGGCGATGCGGTCTCGGGCGAGGGCGACCGCGTCGAGCACCTCGAGCGCGGACGCGGGAGGCACCGATGCGAGCGCACGATCGAGTTCCGCCTGCATCGACGCGTTCACGGGCTCGACGGGCGCGCCGAGACCGAGCAACAACAGGTCGCGGTACAGGGACATGACGTCGACGAGGATGCGGTCGAGGCCGTCGCGGAGGCTCCGGGTGGCGCGCCGCTTCTGGTCCTCCTCGAGCCCACGCAGCTGCCCGCGGAGCGCCGGCGGCACCGTCCCGCCCGGCTCCACGCCGAGCGACCGGAGCGCCGCGTCACGCTCCTCGGCGTCCTTCTCCTGCGTGATGGCCTTGGCGTCCTCGTCCGCCACGGCGAGCAGGTCGGCCGCGGCGACCACCGCGTCCCCGACACTCCGGACAGCGAGCACGGTCTCGAGGGTGCGGCGACGGCGGTCCCGCGCCTCGGCGCTCGTGGCCAGACGCTGCGCCATCCCGATGTGGCTCTGGGCCTGCCGGGCCGCGTCGACCGCGAGGGTGCGGTCGACGCCGGTGCGGGCGACGATGAGGTCGGCCACCGACGCGACGTCCGGGACCCGGAGGCGCACGGACCGCACCCGCGAGCGGATGGTCGGGATGAGGTCGGCCTCACTCGGGGCGCAGAGGATCCAGACCGTCCGCTCCGGGGGCTCCTCGAGCGCCTTGAGCAGGAGGTTCGAGGTGCGCTCGGTCATCCGGTCGGCGTCCTCGACGATCACGACGCGGTGCCGACCCACCGACGGCGCGTAGTGCGACCCCGTCACGAGCGAGCGGATCTCGTCGATGGTGATGATCACCCGTTGCGTCGACAGGACCGCGACGTCCGGGTGCGTCCGGGCGGTGACCTGCGTCAGGGCGCGGTCGTCGTCGGGGCCGTCACCCACGAGCGCCGCGGCGAACGCGAGCGCCACGTTCGACCGCCCCGAGCCGGGAGGCCCGGTGATGAGCCACGAGTGCGTCATGCTCCCGCTGCCTTCGGGGGCCTCGGCCGCCGCTCGGAGCGCGGCGACCGCGTCCGCCTGGCCGGTCAGCCCGTCCCACACGCTCACCGGGACACACTCTCATCGGCCACCGACAGCGCGGAGCGATCGCGGGAGGTCACGCCGCCGCTCCGAGCACCTGCGCGACCCGAGCGCGCACCGCCCCCGCCAGTTCCTCCACGGGGCGTGTGGCGTCGAGTACGAGGAACCGGTCCGGCTCGGCTCGGGCCATGGCGAGGAAGGCGTCGCGCACCGCGGTGTGGAACGCGGTCGCCTCCGACTCGAGTCGGTCCAGCGTCCCCCGTGCGGCGGCCACCCGACGGCGGCCGACGACGGGGTCGAGGTCGAGCAGCACCGTCACGTCCGGGGTCAGGCCGTCCGCGGCCCAGTCCGAGACCGCTCGGACCCGGTCGGCGCCGAGCGATCGCGCGACGCCCTGGTAGGCCACCGACGAGTCGATGTAGCGGTCCTGCACCACGACGTCGCCCCGGGCGAGCGCCGGCCGGACGACGGTCTCGACATGGTGTGCCCGGTCGGCGGCGTAGAGCAGCGCCTCGGCCCGCGGGGCGACGTGCCCACGCTCGTGCAGGACCATCTCGCGGATGCGCTCGCCCAGCGCGGTGCCGCCCGGCTCGCGGGTGCGCACGACCGTCCGGCCCCCCTCGGTCAGCCAGTCCTCGAGGAGGGCCGCCTGCGTGCTCTTGCCCGCGCCGTCGCCGCCCTCGAGGGTGATGAACCGTCCGCGGCCGGTCCGGCCCGACGCGCTCACTTCTTCTTGGTGGCGGGCTTCCGGGTGGCCTTGGCGCGGGGCTTCGCCGGGCCCTTCGCACGCTTGTCCGCGAGCAGCTGGACGGCCCGGTCGAAGTCGACCGCCTCGACGTCCTCGCCGCGGGGAATGGTCGCGTTCGTCTCGCCGTCGGTGACGTACGGCCCGAAGCGTCCGTCCTTGACCTTGATCGGCTTGCCGCTCACCGGGTCCGCCTCGAACTCCTTGAGCGCGCTCGACGCTCGACGCGCGCCGTACTTCGGCTGTGCGAAGAGCTCGAGGGCCCCGGGCAGGTCGATGTCGAAGATGGCGTCCTCGCTCGGGAGCGTCCGCGTGTCGGCGGCCTTCTTGAGGTACGGGCCGTAGCGGCCGTTCTGCGCCGTGATCTCCTCGCCCGACTCCGGATCCGTCCCGACCACGCGCGGGAGGTCGAGCAGCTTGAGGGCGGTCTCGAGGTCGATGGTCTGCGGGTCCATCGACTTGAACAGCGAGGCCGTGCGCTCCTTCGGGGGCGCTGCCTTCTTCGTGGTGCGCTTCGGCGCCGTCGCGGTCGTCGTCGTGCCCTCGGCAGCGTCTGCCGCCGTGGACGCCCGGACCTCGCCGGTGGCCTGGTCGACCTCGGCCTCGGGTTCCGGCGTCCGCTCGGTCACGTAGGGCCCGAACCGGCCGTCCTTCGCCAGGACCTCCTTACCGGTCGCGGGGTTGATGCCGACCACGCGGTCCCCCACGACGGGCGCCTCGATCAGCTCGCGCGCCTTCTCGGCCGTCAGCTCGTCGGGTGCGAGCTCCTCGGGCACGTTCACACGACGGGGCTGCTCGGGGTCGTCACTCGGTGCCTCGATGTAGGGGCCGTACTTGCCGATGCGCAGCGTCAGGTCGGGCGCGAGCTGGACGGAGTTGATCTCGCGCGCGTCGATCTCGCCCAGGTTGTCGATGACCCCGCGGAGGCCGCGTTGGGCGTCGGTGCCGAAGTAGAAGCCGTTGAGCCAATCGACCCGGTCGGCCTCGCCATCGGCGATGCGGTCGAGGTCGCCCTCCATCTCGGCGGTGAAGTCGTACTCGACGAGGTCGTGGAAGTACTCCTCGAGCAGCCGGACGACGCTGAAGGCGATCCAGCTGGGAACGAGCGCACTGCCGCGCGGCGTGACGTACCCGCGGTCGACGATCGTCGACAGGATCGCGGCGTACGTGGACGGACGGCCGATGCCGAGCTCCTCGAGCGCCTTGACGAGGCTCGCCTCGGTGTACCGCGGCGGCGCCGACGTGTCGTGGCCCTTGGCCTCGATGCCCTCGACGCCGAGGTGGTCGCGCTCCGCCACCTGCGGGAGCGACGTGTCGGCCGCGTCGCTCGCGTCGTGCCGGTCCTCGTCACGACCCTCCTCGTAGGCGTTGAGGAACCCGCGGAAGGTGATGACCGTGCCCGACGCGGTGAACTCGGCGTCCGTCCCGCCCTGCGTGACCGCCAGCCCCTCGACGGCCTCGGGTGCGGCGATCCCGATCACCACGGAGGCCGTGGAGCCCTTGGCGTCGGCCATCTGCGATGCGACCGTCCGCTTCCAGATGAGGTCGTAGAGCTTCCAGTCGTTGCCGCGGAGCACGCGCTCCATCTGGCTGGGCGTCCGGAACGTGTCGCCCGCCGGCCGGATGGCCTCGTGGGCCTCTTGGGCGTTCTTGCTCTTGCCCGCGTACGTGCGTGGCTTGTCCGGGACGGTGTCCGAACCGTAGAGCTCGGCCGCCTGCTTGCGCGCGGCGGTGACGGCCTGCTGCGAGAGCGACGCGGAGTCGGTCCGCATGTAGGTGATGTGCCCGTTCTCGTACAGCGACTGCGCGACGCTCATGGTCTGCCGCGCGCTGAACCGCAGCTTGCGGGCTGCCTCTTGCTGCAGGGTCGACGTCGTGAAGGGCGCCGCGGGACGACGTGTGTACGGCTTGGACTCGACGCTGCGGACGACCGCATCGCCGGCCTGCTGGAGCACCGACGCGAGGCCGTTCGCCGATGCCTCGTCGAGCCGGACGGCGTCCGAGGTGGCGTTGCCGCGGTCGTCGAAGTCACGGCCAGCGGCGACGCGGGTGCCGTTGAGCCGCGCGAGGCGGGCCGGGAAGACCGACGCGTCCTTCGCGAACCGCGCGGTGAGATCCCAGTAGTTCACCGACACGAAGGCGAGCCGTTCGCGCTCGCGATCGACCACGAGTCGGGTGGCCGCCGACTGCACGCGGCCGGCGGACAGGCCCGGGCCGACCTTGCGCCACAGGACCGGGGAGACCTCGTACCCGTACAGGCGGTCCAGGATCCGGCGGGTCTCCTGCGCGTCGACGAGCGCGGTGTCGAGGTCTCGGGTGGCCTCCTTCGCGCGCTGGATGGCCTCCTTCGTGATCTCGTGGAACACCATGCGCTTGACGGGGACCTTCGGCTTGAGGACCTCGAGCAGGTGCCAGGCGATCGCTTCACCCTCGCGGTCCTCATCAGTGGCGAGGTAGAGCTCGTCGGCGTCCTTCAACGCGCGCTTGAGCTCGGTGACCGTCTTCTTCTTCGCGTCGGAGACGACGTAGTAGGGCTCGAACCCGTTCTCGACGTCGACGGAGAACTTGCCGAGCGAGCCCTTCTTCTTGTCGGCCGGGAGGTTCTTGGGCTCCACGAGGTCACGGATGTGACCGACGGATGCCTGGACCTCGTACCCGTCGCCGAGGTACTGGGCGATCGTCTTCGCCTTCGCGGGGCTCTCGACGATCACGAGCTTCTTCGTGCCTGGCACGTGACTCCTTGATCGAATGCTGCGGGCGGTCGTCGCGCGACGAGCGGCGCTCGAAGGACCGTGGGTGTCGGTGGGTGGCGGACCGACAGGCACACCATACACACACGACCGGCGGCTTCCGCCGCTCGCGTGCGCCGCTGTGTGGTGAGGCCGGGGTGCTGCCCGGGCATCGTCCGGGCGACGGCGGCGGGACCCGCACGCGCCGTCGCCGCCGTCGGGACGAGCGGTCCGACGGCCCGGAGGCGGACCGTCACCGTCGCGCCGTCGACGTCGCACCGTTCGACGTCCGTGCCCTCGGCGCGGGCGACGTGCGACACCGCGTCGCAGGGCGGTCCCGGGACGACTCCGACGGCGGCGGCCGCGCCGGCGACCGCCGCCGAGTCCGCCGCGGTCGCGACGTGGAGGGCGTCCACGCCGCGCCGGATCCCGGCGAGCACCGCGGTCGACAGGAGGACCGTGGCGAGCACCGTGGCGACCAGCACGATCGTCACCGCGCCGCGGTCGTCCCGGGCGTCGGGATGCGCCGCTCGCGCCCGGGGTGGCCCGGTCATCGCCCGCCCGCCGCGGCACACCCGCGCGCCGACACCGACACCGCGGGCATCGGTCCCATCCGACGATCCGCTCGGAGCACCGCGCACACGAGTCCGGACGGGAACTCGAACCGGACCGCGGCGCCTGGAGCGAGGGCACCGGCCGCGCCTGCAGCCGCCGCACCGTCCCCACGAGCCGCGGCGCGCGCCGCCACGGCCGCGGCGACCTGCATCCGGGCCTGCTCGCCGGCCAGCACCACGCCGCCGAGCACGAGCCCCAGCACGACCGTGACGACGGGGAGCGCGACGGCGAGCTCGACCGTCACCGATCCGCGCTCCCCACCGGGCGGGGACGTCACAGCGAGAGCGCGTCGCTGATGATGCCACTGAGGAGGGACTGGACGGCCCCCGACCGCACCACTGCCACGAGCACCCCTGCGAACGCCACCGCCGCCAGCACCACCACCGCGTACTCCGCCGTGGCCGAGCCCCGCTCCCCGGCCGCCCGAGACCACCACCGCCCCCACCGCGTCGTCCGCCGGGCCCGAGCCCGCCGTGCGTCCCGCCGTGTCCGTCCCCCGTCGACCACCATCGTCGTTCCTCTCTGTCATGCACACATCGGTCATCCGGCACCCGGGCGGCCGTGTCGTCCGCCCGGGTCGACCGCGGGCCCCCGCCCGCGGTGTCGGCTCTGATCATCGCGGCCCAGCGTCGTCGCCCACGTCGCCGTCGCCCGGCTTGTGCACGATCACGTGACGGCGGCGATGGTGGACGACGCGATGCCGACGACGACCGGGACGACGCCGACGAGGACGAACGCCGGCAGGACACACAGCCCCAGCGGCACGACGAGCTGGGCGTTCAACCGCTCCGCCGCAGCCAGACGGTCGGCGACCACGCGACGTCGGACGTCCAGTGCGCTCGTGCGGAGCAGTGCCGCCGCGGGCACGCCCGCCTCCGCAGCGACGGCCAGGGTCTCGGCGGCCGCGCGGGCCTCGGCGTCCGGAGGCGGCACGACCGACTCGGCGACCACCCGTTCGGCGGTCGACCACGCCGCACCGCCCGAGACCGCGATCGCCCAGGTCTCGAGGACGAGCCCCGGCACGGGCCCGTCCGGCCGGGCCCGACGGACGAGGGCGCCAGTCCAGGCCCTCGCGAGCGCCACCAGCCCGACGGCGACGACGATCGACGCCCAACCGAGCGGTGTCAGGAGGAGGAAGCGCAACGCATCCGCACCCGAGAGGAGCCCGAAGAGCACGCCCACCAGCGGCAGCGCGAGGACGACACGAGCACTCGCGCGTGGACCCGCGAGCGCCACCTCCACGGCACGTTCGCCCTCGGCGACGTCGCGGAACGCCGCGGCGGCCGCGGCGAGCGCCGGACCGGCGGGCGCGCCGATGCGCTCGGCGACCCGCCACATCGCGGCCACCTGCGCCCAGGCAGGACCGGGCAGCCTGGCGATCGCCGCGACGAGGTCCTCGCCGGCGTCGCACGCGACGACGAGCGGTGCGATCGCGGGTTCCCGCGCCGCCACGATGCGCCAGGCACGGCGCGGTGCGAGCCCGCCGCCCACCAACGCCGCGACCCGTTCGAGCACGCGCGCCGTGGCGGTGGCGACCTCCGCGGTACGGTCGGGCGGACGGGCCTCCCGGGCCAGACGCGAGGGGGCGGCGCCGGAGGTCGTCGTCGCGTCGTGCGGGCCGGTCACTGCGCCGCCGCCGTCGGTGCCGTCTGACGGACGACCAGTCGGCCGCTTCCGTCGAGCGCCAGGGACGCGACCGCCTGGAGCCGCCGGGTCCCGGCGGTCCGTCCGACGTGGAACACACGCTCGAACGCGCTGACGGCCTGCCGCGCGAGCGCGTCCGATCCGAGCCCGGCGAGCGCGCCGAGGGCCTCGAGCCGCGCGGGGACGTCCGCCACACCGTTCGCGTGCAGCGTGCCCGCGCCGCCGTCGTGTCCGGTGTTGAGGGCGCTCATGAGTTCCCGGACCTCGGCTCCGCGACACTCGCCGACGACGATCCGGTCCGGCCGCATCCGCAGGGCCTCCCGGATCAACCGGTCGAGCTCGATCGCGCCCGCACCCTCCGCGTTCGCCTGCCGGGCCTGCAGCGCGACGACGTGTGGGTGAGCGACGCGGAGTTCGGCGACGTCCTCGACCGTGAGGATGCGTTCGTGGTGCGGGACGAGTGCGAGCATCGCGCCGAGCAGGGTGGTCTTGCCGCTGCCGGTCGCTCCGCTGACGAGCACGTTCCGGCGCGCGCGCACGGCGTCCTCGACCTCGGTCCGGGCGACGCTGGCGAAGAACCCGGCCGCTTCGAGGTCCGACAGCCCGAGCTGCTCGGTGCTCGGCAGCCGGATGCTGATCGCGGTCCCGTGGTGGGCGACCGGACGGAGCACGACGTGCACGCGGATGCCGCCGACGTGGTGGACGTCCGCGCAGGGCGTGGACTCGTCGACGTGGCGACCGCCCAGCGCCACCAAGCGGACGGCGAGTTCCCGCGTGCGGGCCTCCGGGAGCACCATCCCCACCACGGATCGGAGTCGGATCCCGTCGTCGACCCAGACTCCGCGGCCACCGATCACCAGCACGTCGGTGATGTGCGGATCGGCGACGAGCGGGTAGAGCTCGTCGAAGTCGACGAGCCGGTCCGGACGGGGCCGGGAGTCGAGCAGCGGCGGTCCGTCGCTCGTCGTGGACGGAACGAACGGTGTCACGTCCTGCGTCCAGGCCACCCCGGGCGGACGCGGCGTCTCGGTGTCGTGCATGCCGCGGAACGGTACGCAGGCGCCGAGGGCGCCGATCGCTCGACAGCACCCGCGGTGGATGACTCTGAGGCGGCGCGACCTGTGGAGGAGGTATGTGACGAGCGCACCGACGGGACGCGATCTGTACCCCGTTGTGCGGGTGCGGTCCGCGCCCGCGGTCGTCGCGGCCCGGGTCCGGCGTACGGTGCCGCGAGGCACGACGAGCAGCGTCGACGACCGCTGTCGGTGCGAGGGTCAGCCGCTCGGCTCGGACGGGGATGGACCGCTGCGGCGATGTCCGCCGAGCCCCCAGACCGACCGTTCTGTGTACAGCGCGGCGATCGGGAGGCGTCCCGAGGGCCCACGGTCGCCCTCGACCGCGTCGACCCTCACCAGGAAGAGAAAGGGGCGGCACCAGTTGGGGGGAACGGGTGCCGCCAGACAACGGAGGATTGGGGGGAATCCCGACCGCTGCCCCCGGAAACGAGTCCGGTACCACCAGTGTACCCCACGACAACACCGTCGTGGGCGCACCGCGACCGTTCCGAGGGCAGTCTGTCCGCACCGACAGGATCGGAGGCGTGACGGTCGTCGTCCGCGGTAGTGTCCCGAACAGCCACAACCCGTCGCGACGATGCGAAAGGACGCCGATGCCCACTCCCGCCGAGTCCCCGGTCACGCCCCACGACGGGTTCCCCCCGTCACCGGAGTTCTCCGCGACCGCGATCGCGCAGCCCGACGTGTACGACGCAGCACGAGAGGACCCGGCGGCGTTCTGGGCCCGACAGGCACACGAGCTCCTCACCTGGCGGACTCCGTTCGCGCGGACCGTCGACACCTCGGACGCACCGTTCGTCCGCTGGTTCGAGGACGGCACGCTCAACGTCGCCGAGAACTGCCTCGACCGGCACGTACGGGACGGGCACGGCGAGCGGGTCGCGATCCACTTCGAGGGCGAGCCGGGCGACCGACGGGACATCACCTACGCGGAACTGACCGACGAGGTCCGCCGCGCCGCGAACGCCCTCGAGTCCCTCGGCGTCGGGGTCGGCGACCGGGTCGTCGTGTACATGCCGCTCGTCCCCGAGGCCGTGGTGACGATGCTCGCGGTCGCCAGGATCGGCGCCGTGCACTCGGTGGTGTTCGGCGGCTTCAGCGCCGAGAGCCTCCGCGCCCGGATCGAGGACGCCGGCGCGAAGGTCGTCGTGACGGCCGACGGCGGCTGGCGGAAGGGCGCGGTCGCCCCGCTCAAGCCCGCGGTCGACGAAGCCCTCGCCGGGGCGGGGACCGGATCGGTCGAGCACGTCGTCGTGGTCCGCCGCGGCGGGAACGCGGTCGGGTGGCAGGACGATCGCGACCTGTGGTGGCACGACCTCGTGCCGGGCGCTTCCCCGGAGCACGAGGCCCGGGCGTTCCCCGCGGAGCAGCCGCTGTTCATCCTGTACACGTCGGGCACCACGGGGCGCCCGAAGGGGATCGTCCACACGTCGGGCGGCTACCTGACCCAGGCGGCGTGGACGCACCGGAACGTGTTCGACATCCACGCTGACCGCGACGTCTACTGGTGCACGGCGGACATCGGCTGGATCACCGGCCACAGCTACGTCGTGTACGGCCCCCTGGCGAACGGCGTCACCCAGGTGCTGTACGAAGGCACCCCGGACGAACCGCGTCCCGGGCGCTGGTGGGACGTCGTCGACCGGTACGGGGTCACCGTCCTCTACACGGCACCCACCGCCGTCCGCGCGGCGATGAAGGCCGGGCGTGCGATCCCGGACGAGCGCGATCTCGGCTCGTTGCGGCTCCTCGGCTCGGTCGGCGAACCCATCAACCCGGAGGCCTGGCACTGGTTCCGGCAGGTCATCGGGCACGACCGCACGCCGGTCGTCGACACCTGGTGGCAGACGGAGACGGGCGCGATCATGGTGTCCGCCCTCCCCGGCGTGACGCGGTTGAAGCCCGGAGCCGCGCAGACGCCGATCCCCGGGATCAGCGCCGAGGTCGTCGACGACGACGGAGCGGTCGTGCCGCGAGGCGGGAGCGGCTACCTCACGATCACGGAGCCGTGGCCGTCGATGGCGCGGGGCATCTGGAACGACCCGGAGCGGTTCGTCGAGACCTACTGGTCGCGGTTCCCCGGCCGCTACTTCGCCGGTGACGGCGCACGGCTCGACGGCGAGGGCGACCTCTGGTTGCTGGGCCGGGTGGACGACGTCATGAACGTGTCGGGGCATCGCCTCTCCACCGCCGAGATCGAGTCGGCGCTCGTCGAGCACCAGGCGGTCGCCGAGGCGGCCGTGGTCGGCGCCGCCGACCCGACCACCGGACAGGCGATCGTCGCCTTCGTCATCCTGCGGGCGTCCGCCGACGATGTCGACCGGGAGGCCGTGGCCGCGGAACTCCGCACCTTCGTCGCCACGCGGATCGGTGCGATCGCCCGCCCGCGTCAGGTCGTCGTCGTGCCGGAACTGCCGAAGACCCGGTCGGGCAAGATCATGCGGCGGCTGCTCCGCGACCTCGCGGAAGGACGGGGCGTCGGGGACACGACGGCGCTGGCGGACGCCGACGTGATGCGACGGATCACGGAGTTGCTCTGACGGACCGGTCGAGCCGGCCCGCGGAACGGGCACGGACCTCCCTGCTGCGGCGGGACCGCGAAGCGCACGCGTTGTCCGACCAACGACCGGATGGTGACGACGCGGCGCCCGCGCGGACGACGCTCTGACGGGCGGTCACCGCAGCTGCGGCGATGCGCGGCGCCGTGGCCGGTCTCCCCCAACACACCGACCGGTCACGGCGTACCCGGCGTCGGTTCGCGGCGTCCCGGGCGGTGTCAGGCCGCGAGCTCGAGGACGAGCTCGATCTCGACGGGCGCGTCGAGCGGCAGCACCGCCACCCCGACGGCGCTGCGCGCGTGCACGCCGATCTCGCCGAAGACCGCGCCGAGGAGGTCCGACGCGCCGTTGACGACGCCGGGCTGCCCGGTGAAGGACGGGTCGGAGGCGACGAACCCCGTCACCTTGACCACGCGAGCCACGCGGTCGAGCGACCCGATCGCGGCACGCGCCGCGGCGAGGGCGTTGAGGGCGCACTGGCGTGCCTGGTCCCGGGCGACGTCCGCGGTGACCTGCGCGCCGACCTTGCCGCTGACCGGGAGCGCTCCGTCGACGAACGGCAGCTGCCCGGAGGTGTACACGAAGCCCTGGGCCACGACGGCGGGGACGTAGGACGCGACCGGGGCGGCGACCTCCGGCAGGGTGATGCCGAGTTCGGCCAGTCGCGCGTCGACGTTCACGCCGACGCCAGCGGCCGCTTGAGGTACGCCACGAGCCCGCCCTCGGGACCCTGCACCACCTGCACCAGCTCCCAGCCGTCCTGGCCGAAGTTGTTCAGGATCGCCGTCGTGTTGTGGATGATCAACGGGGTGGTGAGGTACTCCCAGCGGGGCATGCGGCTCCTTGTCAGCTGGACGGTCGGGGGCATCATCTAGGCTGCATCCTATGTCTGCCCAGAGGACGAAGCCCGTCTCCGCCGTCGGCGCCCTGGTCGGTTTCGTCGGCTTCAGCGTGCTCGCCGGACTGCTCGTGACGATCGGGGTGACCCCCGCCATCGCCGTCGCGGGCGTCACGACGACGTCCACGATCGGCGTCTTCGAGTCGCTGCCGGAGTACATCGAGATCGGTGCGCTGCCTCAGCGGAATGAACTCTACGCGTACCAGGGCGGCAAGTCCGTGCAGTTCGCGACCGTGTACGACCAGAACCGCGAGGAACTGACGTACGACCAGATCTCCCCGATGCTCAAGGACGCCGCGGTCGACGGTGAGGACCGCCGCTTCTGGAGCCACGGCGGCGTCGACGTCGCGTCGTTGGTCCGCGCGGGTGTGGGCAGCATCGCCGGTGGCAGCCTCGGTGACTCCGGTGGGGCGTCGACGCTGACGATGCAGCTCGTCCGGAACATCAAGATGCAGCAGGCGCTCGAGAAGCCGACCAAGGCCGAGCAGCTGAAGGCCTACAACCAGGCCGTCGAACAGACGATCCCGCGCAAGCTCGAGGAGATGAAGCTCGCCATCGGTCTGGCGAAGAAGTACACGAAGAAGCAGATCCTCACCGCGTACCTCAACATCGCGTACTTCGGCGACAACACGTACGGGGTGCAGGCGGCAGCGCAGCACTACTTCAACAAGAGCGCCACGAACCTCTCGCCGGTCGAGGCCGCGTCGATCCTGGCGATCGTGCAGTCGCCGAACACGCGGAACCTCTCGGACCCGAAGTACTACGACGCCAACCAGGCCCGCCGCGACGTCATCCTCAAGGCGATGTTCGCCGAGCACGACATCTCGAAGGCGGACCTCGACAGCGCCCTCGTGACGAAGCCCGCGGACTACGTCCACCTGACCCCGGCCACGCAGGGGTGCCAGGCGGCCGGTGGGACCGGCGCCCAGTTCTTCTGCGACTACGCCGTCAAGGTCGTCAAGGAGATGGACCAGCTCGGCGGGACCCAGGAGGAACGCGACGCCGCGTGGCGGACCGGCGGGTACAAGATCCAGACCACGCTCGACCTCGACCTCAACGGGCAGCAGAAGACCTTGCTCGACACGTACGACGACAAGGGCTCGACAGCGCTCTCGCTCGGGTCGACCTTCGACTCCGTCGAGACGTCCACGGGGCGGATCCTCACGATGGCGCAGAACAAGGACTACGACCAGTCCCCGACCTCGCCCCCGTCGTCCACGAGCATCAACTACAGCGTCGACCACAAGTACGGCAACTCGATCGGGTTCCAGACCGGGTCGACGTACAAGCTGTTCACGCTCCTCGACTGGCTCGAGAACGGGCACGGCTTGTACGAGAGCGTCAACGGGACGCCCCACACGGTGAGCGCATGGCGGCACTGCGGGAGCACGCTGTACACCCCCTGGAACCCGAAGAACGACTCGCTCGGCGAACGCGGGTACTACTCGGTCGTCAACGCCACCGCCGAGTCGGTCAACGCGGCCTTCGAGTCCATGGCGGCCAAGCTCGACCTCTGCGACATCCGTGACGTGGCGCAGAAGCTCGGCGTGCACGACGCCGACGGCAAGGCGCTGAAGACCGTGCCCTCGTCCGTGCTCGGTGTGAACAACATCGCGCCCCTCACGATGGCGTCGGCGTACGCCACCGTCGCGAACAACGGCGTGTACTGCGCTCCGATCGCGATCGACGGCATCACGGACGCGAACGGCACGTCGCTCGGCGGCCAGACGAAGCAGTGCAAGCAGGTCATCGACCCGAGCGTCGCGCAGGCCGCGGTCTACGCGATGAAGCGCACGATCTCGAGCGGCACCGCGGTGGGCGCGCAGACGTACGACGGAGCCCAGCTCTTCGGCAAGACGGGGACCACCGACAACGCCGACCAGATCTGGCTCGTCGGCGGGAGCACCAAGGTCGTCACGGCCTACTGGCAGGGCAACACGGACGGCAAGCGGATCAGCCTCCGGCACGTGTACTCGCCCGCGAGCGGGACCACCCTCGCGTCGCAGCGCGCGTCCGTCTGGCGACAGGCGCAGACGCCGGTCAACCAGCAGTACGCACCCGGCGTGTTCACGGACCCCACGTCGTCCGCGATCAACGGGTCCTCCGTGAGCGTGCCGGACCTCAGCGGGAAGACGACGGCCGACGCCCAGACGACGCTCGCCGCGGACGGCTTCACGTTCGTCGACGGTGGCACACAGGCGGGGTCCGCCGCCGCGGGCACGGTGTCCTCGACCTCGCCCACCGCGGGCACGATGCTCTCGAAGGGATCGAGCGTCACGGTGTTCACCAGCGACGGGTCCCAGGCGAAGGTCCCCGACGTCAAGGGCAGGACGTCGTCGGACGCCAAGGCGACCCTCGGCGATCAGGGCTTCACGTCCGTGACCGTGAGCGGCACCTTCCAGAAGGGCACGAATGGCCAGGCCTGCAAGGTCGCGTCGACGGACCCGGCCGCCGGGACCGCCGCGACGAAGTCGGCCCAGGTGACGCTCACGCTGTACGGGACGCCGGACGGCAAGGACCCGGGGAACTGCAAGTGACGCGCGGTCGCGGCGGCTCGGCCGCGCTCGGCGTCCTCGCGGTCGGCGCGGCCGTCGGCGTCGGGAGTGCGGCGTGGGGCACGCTCGTGGAGCGTCGGCGGTTCTCGATCCGGTGGGAGACCGTCCCGGTCCTGCCACCGGGATCACGGGACCTGACCGTGCTGCACCTGTCCGACATCCACATGGCGCCGTGGCAGTCCGACAAGCAGCAGTGGCTCCGTGACCTGAGCCTCGTCGAGCCGGACTTCATCGTGAACACGGGCGACAACGTGAGCCACCCGATGGCGAACGCCGCGGTGGAGTACGCACTCGAACCGTTCCGCGGCGTGCCCGGCGCCTTCGTCGACGGCTCGAACGACCACTTCGGGCCGAGCCCGCGCAACCCGCTCAAGTACTTCGGCGGCCCCAGCCAGCTCCGCAAGGACGTCGAACCGGTGCGCCTCGACGTCACGCGACAGCACGCGTTCTTCGAGTCCCTGGGCTGGCTCGACCTGAACAACCGGGCACATGCCGTCGAACTCCGCGGCTCACGCCTCGAACTGTTCGGGACCGGCGACGCGCACCGCGGTTGGGACCGCCTCGATCTCCTGCCGAACACCGTCGACGAGCTCCGCGAGAACGTCCCGTGGACGGACGAGCCGGGACCGGAGCCCGTGTCGATCGGCGTGACGCACGCGCCCTACCGCCGCGTGCTCGACGCGTTCGTCGCCCAGGGCGCGGACATCGTGTTCGCCGGACACACGCACGGCGGCCAGGTCGCGGTCCCCGGGTACGGCGCGCTCGTCACGAACTCGGACCTCCCCCGGCGCTACGCGAGCGGTCTGCACCGGTGGGAGAACCGGACGCACTGGTCCTGGCTCGAGGTCTCGGCGGGGATCGGGACGTCGATCTACGCGCCCGTGCGGTTCGCAGTCCGACCCGAGGCGGTCGTCGTCACGCTCACGGCGCGCACGGTCTGACCATCCGACGCGTGGTCTCGAACACCTCCGATCATCCGGTAGACTTCTGGGGTTGCTCCGATTCGGACAACCGCACCGCGGGGTGTGGCGCAGCTTGGTAGCGCGCCTCGTTCGGGACGAGGAGGTCGCAGGTTCAAATCCTGTCACCCCGACCACCACGAAGGGCCCGGCTCATGTGAGCCGGGCCCTTCGTCCTTCCGCAGGCAGGACCGCCGCTCGCGAGCGGCCAGCCCCAGTCCGTCGGCCGCTCGCCGATGCGCGTCCGCTGGCGGACGCGTCAGAGGGCGGGAGCAGCAGCCGAGGCGGTCCGGGTGATCCGGCCCTCCCGGTGCAGCCGCATGACGGTCTCGAGCGCCTGGTGCCGGTACGGGGCCTGCGCGGCACCCGGCGCGATGATCAGGCCGTCGGCACCCGTCGAGTCGAGCAGGGACGACAGCTTGTCGGCGACCTCGTCGGCGGAGCCGTACGCCTGGCGGGCGATCCGCGCGGCGATGAACCGGCGCTCGAGCTCGTCGAACTGATAGGCCCGGGCCTCGTCCATGCTCACGGGCTGCGGCTTCGCACCCTGACGCATGCGGATGAACGAGATCATGCCCGGCGCGGACTGCTCGTCGACGACTCGGGGGTCCTCGTCGGTGACGACCTGGACGCCGATCATCGACCGCGGTTCGGACAGGAACCGCGACGGACGGAACGAGGACCGGTAGAGCTCCAGCGCCGCCTCGGTGTTGTCCGCGGCGAAGTGGTGCGCGAACGCGAACGAGACGCCGAGCACGCCGGCGACCTGAGCGCTGTAGCCGGACGACCCGAGCAGCCAGAACTCCGGCACGTCGCCGTATCCCGGGACCGCCTGGATGCGCGCGAGGGGGTTCGTGGGCTCCATGCCCGTGAAGAACCCGATGAGGTCGGCGAGGCGGTCGGGGAAGTCGTCGACGTCGAGCCGGTCGGTCCGACGAAGGGCCATCGCCGTCGCCCTGTCGGTACCCGGAGCGCGTCCGAGCCCGAGGTCGACGCGGTCGCCGTAGAGGGCACGGAGCGTGCCGAACTGCTCGGCGACGACGAGTGGGGCGTGGTTCGGCAGCATGACACCGCCGCTGCCGATACGGATCGTGGACGTGGCCGCGCCCACGGCGGAGAGCAGCACCGCCGGTGCGGACGAGGTGATGCCGGGCATGCCGTGGTGCTCCGCGACCCAGAACCGCTCGTACCCGAGCCGCTCCGCGACGGTCGCGGTCTCCACGCTCCCCCGGAGCGCGTCACCGTTCGACTGCCCGTACTCCCGCGTCGCCAGGTCGAGGACGGACAGGTGCACGCTGGTGTCGGTCATGCCCACTGCAACGCCTCGTGGCGCCGCCGGATTCCCGGGAGGCACGGCCCAGGCCCACCCGCAGCGGGCCGGCACCACGGCTGGATCCCGGGAGGCACGGCTCGGGCCGGACCCGCGGCGGGCCGCCACCGCGGCTGGATCCCGGGCGGCACGGTGCGGTCGGACCGGCACCGCGCCTCCCGACCGACGTCAGTCGCCGTCGAGGACGCCGCCGGACTCGGTGAGGTAGCAGGTGGCGCAGAGCGACTCGTACGTCACGTCGGCGCCGTCGATCGCCACCTGCGACCCGGCGAAGACGAACACGCCGTCGACCTTGCGCGCGTTGAACACGGCCTTCCGGCCGCATCGGCAGATGGTCTTCAGCTCCTCGAGGGAGTGGGCGACCTCGAGGAGACGGCGGCTGCCCGGGAACGCCTCGGTCCGGAAGTCGGTGCGGATACCGTAGGCGAGCACCGGGACCTCGTCGAGGACGGCGATGCGGAGCAGGTCGTCGACCTGCCGGGGCGTGAGGAACTGGGCCTCGTCGACGAGGACGCAGCTCACCGGCCGCACCATGCCGTCGAGGGACGACGACATCGGGTCGGTCCCGCTCGCCGTGGCCACCGCGGCGCGCACGTCATCCGACCCACCGACGACGAGGTCGACGGGACGGGTCACGCCGAGGCGCGAGACGATGTGCCGGTCGCCCTTCGTGTCCACCGAGGGCTTCGCGAGGAGCACCCGCTGGCCCCGCTCCTCGTAGTTGAACGCCGCCTGGAGCAGCGCGGTGCTCTTGCCGCTGTTCATGGCGCCGTAGCGGAAGTACAGCTTCGCCACTACTGGAGGAACCCGTCCTCCGCCGCGCGCCGGATGAGATCGGACTTCTTCGATGCTGGCCGACCGACCTTGCCGTACTTCTCCCGCACGCGACGCAGGTACGTCTTGGCGGTCTCGTACTGCACGTTCATCTGCGCGGCGACCTCGTTCGTCGAGAACCCCGACACGTACAACCGGAGCGCTTCTTCCTCACCGTGGCTCAGCTTCGGCCGCTGGTGCGCGTTCGCACCGGTCGGCAGGGGACGCCAGTCGCGCTGCGGAGCGGCCTCACGAGCGACGCCCATGATGTCGCGGGCGATGTCCATGACCTCGCGCATCGGCAGCGACTTCGACAGGAACGCCGCGGCTCCGGCCTGCAGTGCACGGTCGCGGGACTCCCGCGTGTCGACGCTCGACAACACCACGACCTTTGCGCCGGCAGCACGGCAGGTCCGGACCCGGGCCTCGATCGAGACGGGTTCCTTGAGCTGGAAGTCGAGGAACACGAGGTCGGTCGGGAAGCTGTCGCTGTGCACCATCTCGAGCCAGCTGTGCGCGGTGAGCGCGAGATCGAAGTCGTAGGCGTTCACCGAGATCCAGCTCGACAGGCTGTCGAGGAGGACCTCGTGGTCGTCGAGGATCGCGAGCCGGACGCGCCGTGCGCTCTGCCCTGCTCCTTGACCCGGTGCCCCCTGAGCGGCGCGGGCGTCGCGCGCGGTGGCCGGCACGGACGTCGCTCCGGCGGGCCGGGCGTCGGCGGCAGGGAACCGCGCCGACTGCCCGTTGGTCAGCCTGTTCGGGTCAGTGCTGGTCATAAGAGAACCTTAGTGCGAGGGCGGAAGGACGGACCTCGACGTCGAGGTCCGGGAACGTCACGCGGAGGACGGCGAGGTACGGATCGAAGGCGCGGTGGATGGCGAGGTCCGTGGCTGCGACCGCGGCCTCGAGCGTGAAGCGGACGCGGCCGTCGTGGTGCGGGTCCGGCTCGATCCGGATCCGGACGCCCGCCGGGTCGACGGTGGACGCCCGGAGCACCGCGCGGACCGCCGTGCGGACGACCGTCCGCTGGTCGACGTCCATGCTGCGGATGAGTGCACCCGGATCATCGACGTGCGCGGCCTCGGCGCCGTCCGCCATGAGCGCCTGCTCGAGCCACGTGCGATCGGCCTCGGCGACCATGACGCGGCGGATGCCGTCGGCGATGGAGCGCGCGCGGGCACGGTCGGCGTCGGTGATCGCCTCGCGCCTCCGGAGCTGTTCGAAGAACGGGATGACGTCGCGGGCGAGGATGGTCACCCGGTCCTGCTGGACGCTGCGGGCGATGCCGTCCCGCTCCGCACGCTCGACCGAGTACGAGGCCGCGCGGATCTGCACCCGTTCGGCGAGACCGACGAACGTCCACGCGAACGCCACGGCCGCGGTCGTGAGCACGACGGTGGGGACGGCGGCGAGCACGGCCGACACCGCGACCGGCACGCTGGACGGGAACGCGGCGGCCACGGCCCCGAACGCCACGGCGTCGACGACCGCCAGGACCACCCCGCCGACGAGGACGTCGCGCCAGGGCCGGTAGGGCGCCATCACGAGGATGCCGACGCCCGTGACGAGCGGCATGAAGTCGTTCGCGGCGTCCCGGTCCGGGCCCCACTGCGCCGCGACGCTCGCGATCGACGCCGCCGCGAGGAGCGCGGTGTAGGCGACGAACGCCCCGCGCGCGAACGGCGCACGGAACGGACTCGTCGCGAACGCCGAGACACCGGCGGCCGCCGCGACGAGCAGCACGGTGAGCGCGGAGAGCGTGGGACTCCCCGGTACGTCTCGGGCGACGATGGAGGCCACGAGCGCCCAGACGACCGAGGCGGCCCCGGTCACGAGGGCGAGCGGGCGGGACCCGAGTGCGCCGAGCGGGTCGTACTGCTGCGGGGTCCGAGCGGGCTCGCGGCTCACGAGGCCGACCTGAGCCGGCCGTCGTCTCCGGCGGGGAACGAGGGCGCCGAGACCGCGCCGGCGCGCCGCGCGTCACCCTCGGCGGCACCGCGTCGGCCCGGTCGGAAGGGCACGGACATCATGACGCTGGTCCCGCTGCCGGGCGAGGACCACACCTGCACCTCACCACCGACGCGATCGATTCGCTGCCGCACGGAGTTGCGGAGACCGAGGCGGTCGGCGCCGGTCGTCCGCTCGTCGAAGCCCCGGCCGTCGTCGACGACCATCACGGTGCACATGAGGCCGTCGTCGAACACGCTGACTTCGGCGCGATCGGTACCGGCGTGCTTCTGGACGTTCGTCAGGCACTGCGCGAGCGCACGCGCGAGCGCGGCCGCGACCGGCTGGTCCAGCCGGGCGGTGACGCCCGGGTCGCCGGTCAGGTCGACCTGGAGGCCCGCGGACCGGCACTCCTCCACCGTCCGGTGGACCACGTCGTCGTCCGTCACGACTCGTCCCTGTGCATCGGCGTCCCGGCCCGCGTCCGGCGCCGCCAACCACTCGTGTCCGGTGAGCATCGCGAAGTCCTCGTCGACGGTCCGGGCGAGGGTGGCGTCCATGGGGCCCGCGGGGGCGAGGGCGATCGCGTTGAGGTGGTTGAGGACCGTGTCGTGGAGGATCGCCGCGGCCTCGAGCTCGATGCCCTGCCGGTACGTCGACACGTGCTCCTCGCGCGCCGACCGCAGCAGCTCGGGTTGGACGCGCTGCAACCGCGCGGTCAGCCCCGTGGCGACGCCCACGATCCCGACGACGAGCCCCATGGTCACCCACGCGAGCAGGGTCGGCACCACCTGACCGATCACCTGGGCGGTGCCGATCAACGTCGCGAGGTGACCGACCGAGAACCCGAGGATCGACCACGCGATCACCCGTCCCGTCGACGTGCTCGCCCCACCCACGAGGACGAGCGGGATGACGGCGAGCGACAAGAGGTAGGACTCGATCCAGGTGGGCGCGCCGAGGCCGCTCGCCACGACGATCGTGAACCAGTACGAGCACGCGCCCCCCACGAGCAGGAACGCCGCCGCAGAGCGCCACGTACCGATGCGTGCGTGGACGGCGATCATCACGGTCGTCGGGACGAGCGCGAGCACCGCGAGTCCGACGCGCGGCGACCCCATGACCGCGCCGTACAGCCCGAGGACCGCGACGAGTGCGACCAGTGCTGCGAGGGCGGCAGCGTGGAACGCCCGCACCAGCGACCATGCGTTCACGCGCGGCGCGAGGTGCGTTGGAATCCCGAGCATCGGTGCCGTCCCTTCCGCCGCCCTGGTGCGCCGCGGCCGATTCAACCACCACAGCGCGCGTCGTGTACCCCGAACAGTGGAGTTGGCTCGGGTTGACCTGATTGTAGCGGGCCGTCGCGACCATGGTGTGTCCCCCGAATGCCCGGACCCGAGCCCGAGAGCCGGCCCGCGACGTCGGCGGAGGCAGCGCCCGCGCGACCATGCTCGCCGGGCGTGGAGGACGACGTCAGAACAGTGTGACGACCGACCCTGCGGCGACGTCGAGGCCCCGTCGTACGCGGCCTGCCGTGGTCGGGGACACGGCGTTCGGCACCGCCGGGGCTCCAGCTGCCGGGAGGATCCGGGCCGCTGCTGCCGGGGCCACCGGGGTCGCCGCAGCAGCCGCAGCCGACGCAGCGCCCTGTGCCTCGCCGACCTCGTCACCGAAGGATGCCGCGGCCCGTTTGAGTGGCGAACCGTCGTGGAATCCCATGGAGCCCGTCGCCGGGTCCACTCGCCCCATGGGCAGGCCGTGGTCGGCGAGGATCGGCCGCATCCGCTCCGAGAGCCACCGTCGGTAGTCCCGCGGTGCGTACGCGGCATCGAGGTACATCCGCCGGTAGCGCTCGACGAGGTCCGGGTGGCGTCGTCCGAGCCAGTCCATGAACCACGGCTTGACGCCCGGCTTGAGGTGCAGGGCGGAGAACACCACGCTCGTCGCCCCGGCTGCCGCCGCACGGCCCACCGCATCCGTCAGGTGTGCCTTGGTGTCCGTGACGTACGGGAGGATCGGCATGAGGAACACGGAACAGTCGAGTCCGGCGTCGCGCACCGCGCGCACGGTCGCCAAGCGCGCGGCCGTCGAGGGCGTCCCTGGTTCCACCGACTGCTGGAGGTCGTCGTCGTACACGGCGATGGACATGGCGAGGTCCACCGGGACGCGCTCCGCGGCCTCGACGAGGATCGGGATGTCGCGACGGAGCAAGGTGCCCTTCGTCAAGATGCTGAACGGCGTGCCCGAGTCGGCGAGCGCGCGGATGATCCCGGGCATGAGCCGGTACCGCCCCTCGGCACGCTGGTACGGGTCGGTGTTCGTGCCCAGCGCGACGGGATGACGATCCCACGAGGGTCGCGCCAGCTCACGCGTGAGGACCTCGGACACGTTCGTCTTGACCACGATCTGCCGGTCGAAGTCCGCTCCGGCGTCGAACTCGAGGTAGGCGTGGGTGGGGCGGGCGAAGCAGTACACGCAGGCATGACTGCAGCCCCGATAGGGGTTGATCGTCCACCCCCACACGCCGCCGTCGTGGCCGCCGACCCGGTTGAGCGCCGACTTGGCCAGGACCTCGTGGAACGTGACCCCGGCGAACTCCGGCGTCGTCACGCTCCGGACGAACCCGCGGTTCGACGCGAGCCCGGGGAGCATCGCGTCGTCCGAGGCATCGATCGTCTGGCCGTCCCACCGCATGCCCCCATTCGAACACATGTTCGAACGGAGGTCAAGCGGCGGCGGTCAGCGGTGGAGGTGCAACGTCGCCGCGGTCCGGGTGAGCGTCTCGTCAGCGAGCGCCGGGTCGTCCGACAACCGCTTGCCGTACGTCGGCACCATTCCCCGGATGGCATCCGCCCAGCGGTCCCGGCGGTCGGGGAAGCAGCGCTCGAGCAGCCCGAGCATGATCGGCACCGCGGTCGACGCCCCGGGCGAGGCGCCGAGCAGCCCGGCGATGCTGCCGTCCGCCGAGGTGATGACCTCGGTGCCGAACTGCAGGACACCGCCTCGCTCGCGGTCGGGCTTGATGACCTGGACGCGCTGTCCCGCCGTGATCCGGTGCCAGTCCCCCGGCTGTGCGGACGGCATGAAGTCCCGGAGCGCGGCGAACTTGCGGGACCGGCTCGCGAGCAGCTGCCCGACCAGGTAGCGGACCAGGTCCATGTTCGAGAACGCGACCGACAGCATCGGCCGCAGGTTGTGGAGCCGGATCGACCGGAAGAGATCCGACCACGAGCCCTGCTTGAGGAACTTCGGGCTGAACCCGGCGTACGGCCCGAACATCAGACTCGCCTGACCGTCGACGATCCGCGTGTCCAAGTGCGGCACCGACATGGGCGGCGCACCGACCGACGCCTTGCCGTAGACCTTGGCGGCGTGCTTGACCACGACCGCCGGGTCGTCGGAGCGGAGGAACTCACCGCTCACGGGGAACCCGCCGTAGCCGCGGATCTCCGGGATGCCGGAGCGCTGGAGGAGCTGGAGCGCGCCACCGCCGGCACCCACGAAGACGAACTTCGCTGCGATGCGGGACCTCGACTGCCCCACCTCGTTCTTGACGAGGAGCTCCCAGGCGCCGTCCTTCCGGCGCGACACGTTCTTCACGACGTGGTTCGACTCGAACTGGACGCCGTCCCGGCGCAGCCCGTCGACGAGCTGACGCGTCAACGAACCGAAGTCGACGTCGGACCCGGCGGGCGAGTACGTCGCCGCGATGGGCTGCGACCGCTTCCGGCCGGGGATGAGCGCGGGCGCCCACCGGCGGATCTGGCGTGCGTCGTCGCTGTACTCGAGGCCGGCGAAGAGCGGGTGGTCCTTCATCGCCTCGTACCGTGTGCGCATGTAGGACACGTTGTCCTCGCCCCAGACGAAGCTGATGTGCGGCGTCGGGTTGATGAAGGTCTCGGGAGCGGCGAGCGCGCCGGTCTCGACGAGGTGCGCCCAGAACTGCCGCGAGACCTGGAACTGCTCGTTGACGCCGATGGCCTTGCTGATGTCCACGGAACCGTCGGGCAGCTCCGGCGTGTAGTTCAGCTCACAGAGCGCCGAGTGCCCGGTTCCCGCGTTGTTCCAGGGGTTGGAGGACTCCTCGGCGACGTCGGCGAGGCGCTCGTAGATCCGGATGGACCAGTCCGGCTCGAGACGGTGGATGAGCGCGCCCAGCGTCGCGCTCATGATGCCACCGCCGATCAGGACGACGTCCAACGGCTGCACTGGCTTCTCTGGCACCCGATGATCCTACCGGCGGCGGTCCGACACCGGCTGCGCCGGGACCGGGAGGCACGGCCTGGGTCAGGCGACGACCGCGCGGCGGGCGAGCACCGCCTCCGCGATCTGGACCGCGTTGAGCGCAGCACCCTTCCGGAGGTTGTCGTTGCTGACGAAGAGGGCGAGCCCGTGCCCCTCGGGTGCCGAGCGGTCCGTCCGGATCCGCCCGACGAAGCTCGGGTCGGCGCCGGCGGCCTGCAGGGGCGTCGGGACCTCGGACAACTGCACGCCCGGTGCGGCGGCGAGGACCTCCGACGCTCGCTCCGGCGTCAGGGGGCGCGCGAACTCCGCGTTCACCGAGATCGAGTGCCCCGTGAACACCGGGACCCGGACGCAGGTCCCCGCGACGAGCAGGTCGGGCAGCTCGAGGATCTTGCGGCTCTCGTTCCGGAGCTTCTGCTCCTCGTCCGTCTCGCCCCAGCCGTCGTCGACGATGCTGCCCGCGAGGGGGATGACGTCGAAGGCGATCGGCGCGACGTACTTCGTGGGCTCCGGGAAGGTCACGGCGGAGCCGTCGTGCGTGAGGGCCGCGGCGTCCTGCTCGAGCGCCGCCCGGGCCTGCCCGAGCAGTTCCTCCACACCGGCGAGGCCGCTGCCGGAGACGGCCTGGTACGTCGTCGCGACGAGCCGGCGCAGACCGGCCTCGGCATCGAGCACCTTGAGGACCGGCATGATCGCCATGGTCGTGCAGTTCGGGTTCGCGATGATGCCCTTGCGTGCCTCGTCGATCGCATGCGGGTTGACCTCGCTCACGACGAGCGGGACATCCGGGTCCATCCGCCAGGCGCTCGAGTTGTCGATGACGAGCGCCCCCGCGGCGGCGAAGCGCGGTGCCAGGGTCCGGGATCCCGATGCCCCGGCGGAGAACAGGGCGATGTCGATGCCCGTCGGGTCCGCGGTCGCCGAGTCCTCGACGACGATGTCCTCGCCCCGGAACGGCAACGTCGTGCCTGCGGAGCGGGCGGTGGCGAAGAACCGGACCGTCGTGGCGGGGAAGGCACGGTCCTCCAGCAGACGGCGCATGACCGTGCCGACCTGCCCTGTGGCGCCGACGACGGCGACGGTGAGCTCGCTCATGGTGTCTCCTGTCTACCGGCCGGTGCCGGCGTAGACGACGGCTTCGACGTCGGCGTCGAGACCGAACGCCGAGTGGACGACGCGCATCGCCTCGTTCAGGGTGTCGGCCCGCGTGACGACCGAGATTCGGATCTCGCTCGTCGAGATCATCTCGATGTTGATCGAGGCCTCGTGGAGCGCACGGAACAGCTGCGCCGACACCCCGGCGTTCGTCCGCATGCCGGCACCGACCAGGGCGAGCTTGCCGATCTGGTCGTCGTACTGCACGGTCTCGTAGCCGATGCTCGCCTTCGAGGCCTCGAGCGCGGTGAGGACCCCGGAGCCCTGCGACTTCGGCAGCGTGAACGAGATGTCGGTGCGGCCGGTCGCCGCGGCGGAGACGTTCTGCACGATCATGTCGATGTTCGCGCCGGCCCGGGCGACGGTCGTGAAGATCTCGGCCGCCTTGCCCGGCTGGTCGGGCACGCCGACCACCGTGATCTTGCCCTCGGAGAGGTCGCCGGCGATGCCGGTGATGATCGGTTCTTCCACGGACTCCCCCTCGGCAGGGTTGTAGACGATGGTGCCCTCGGTGTTGTTGAACGAGGACCGGACATGCAGGGTGACGCCGTGCCGCCGGGCGTACTCGACGGCGCGGATGTAGAGGACCTTGGCGCCCGCGGCCGCGAGCTCCAGCATCTCCTCGCTCGTGATGCGGTCGATCTTGCGCGCCTTCGGGACGACCCGCGGGTCGGCGCTGAAGATGCCGTCGACGTCGGTGTAGATCTCGCACACGTCGGCACCGAGGGCAGCGGCCAGGGCGACGGCGGTCGTGTCGGAGCCACCGCGGCCGAGGGTGGTGATCTCGCCCGTCGTGCGGTTGAAGCCCTGGAACCCCGCGACGATCGCCACGTGCCCGGCGTCGAGGGCCTCACGGACGCGCTTCGGGGTGACGTCGACGATCCGGGCACGGCCGTGCTGGGCGTCGGTCAGCATGCCCGCCTGGCTGCCGGTGTACGAGCTGGCTTCGACCCCGAGGCTCTTGATCGCCATCGCGAGCAGCGCCATCGAGATCCGCTCGCCCGCGGTGAGGAGCATGTCCAGCTCGCGACCGGACGGCAACGGGGTGACCTGGTTCGCGAGGTCGAGGAGCTCGTCCGTCGTGTCGCCCATCGCGGAGACGGCCACGACGACGTCGTTGCCGGCCTTCTTCGTCTGGACGATCCGCTTGGCCACGCGCTTGATGCTCTCGGCGTCCGCGACGGACGAGCCACCGAACTTCTGCACGATCAATGCCACTGACGAACTCCTGGACTCCCACGGACGCGGTCCGCCGATTCTACCGAGTGTCCTCGGACTGTTGCGTCGCGTGCACGCCGCACGCAGGACCCCGGGTGGTCGCCGACCGGCACCCGTCGACCGGGAGGCCCGGGTCAACCGCCCACGAGCCGGCGCCCCTCGAAAGCGCGTCCGAGCGTGACCTCGTCGGCGTACTCGAGATCCCCACCGACCGGGAGTCCGGAAGCGAGGCGCGTCGTCCGGACCCCCATCGGCACGAGGAGCCGGCTGAGGTAGGTGGCCGTGGCCTCGCCCTCGAGATTCGGATCGGTCGCGATGATGACCTCGTCCACGATGCCGTCCGCGAGCCGCGTCAGCAGACCCTGGATGCGGAGGTCGTCGGGGCCGACGCCGTCGATCGGGCTGATCGCGCCGCCCAGCACGTGGTACAGCCCGCGGAACTCACGGGTCCGCTCGATCGCGGCGACGTCCTTGGCCTCCTCGACCACGCAGATGACCGCGGGCGAGCGGCGGGGATCGCGGCAGATGCTGCAGCGTTCGGTCTCGGTCACGTTCCCGCAGACCTCGCAGAAGCGGACCTTCTCCTTGACCGTCATGAGGAGTTCCGCGAGGCGCGTCGGGTCGAACGACTCGGTCTGCAGGATGTGGAACGCGATCCGCTGCGCGGACTTCGGACCGATCCCCGGCAGACGGCCGAACTCGTCGATGATGTCCTGGACGATGCCGTCGTACATGGTCAGAAGCCTCCGGACCCGCTGCTGTCGAGCGTGGTCTCCTCGATGAACTGGGCCCCGAGGATCTCACGGACGACCGCCTCGCCGTAGCGTCCGGGGACCGGCACACGGGCGGGCCGCTCGGGCGCCGACGGGGCCGTCCGGGCGGGAGCTGGGGTGCCGCCCCCGCGGGGTGCGGATGCCGACGGTGCTCGTCCTCCCGTGGGTACGGGCCCCGCGGCGGATCGACCCGACGGGCCCGGGTCCGGGAACGGCGCTCCGTCGTCGTAGGGCTCGTCGTCGAGGGGGTAGTCGTCGACCGGCACGTCGCTCGGTCCGCCTGCGACAGCCGGGGTGCTGGCCGGACCACGGACGGCACCGGCAGCGGGCGCGCTCGTCGGGGCACCCGCGGGCGCACCGCCCGTCCGTCCGGCCGGCGCGACGGCGGCCGGTGCCGTGCCGTCCGGGCTCGACGCCACCCCGAAGGGCGCGGCCCAGGACGGCTCGACGTCGTCCGGGACGGCATCTGCAGTGGGATCGGACGCCGGGATCGTCGCGACCACCCAGTCGGTGACCGGGCCGGTGGGCGCGGGGGCCGGCGCGGCTGCGGATGCTCGGGACGGAGCAGGCGCGGCTGCTGGCGCCGATCCCCCGGCTGAGGCCGGCACCTGTGCGCTGCTCTGCTCGGAGGATCCGCGAGCGCCGTCACGCGTCGGCGCCGCCGGTGCGGACTCGGGCGCCGACTGGCGCTCGGGCGCCGACTGGCGCTCGGGTGTCGCCTGACGCTCCGGCACCGCCTGACGCTCCGGCACCGCCTGACGCTCGGGTGTCGCCTGACGCTCCGGCACCGCCTGACGCTCGGGTGTCGCCTGACGCTCCGGCACCGTCTGACGCTCGGATGCGGGCCGTCCCGCGTCCGGGTTCGACCCAGCGGGTGCCGGCCCGCGAGCGACGAACTTCACACGGACGCCGAGCACATCGAGGATGGCGGCCCGGAGGTACTCGCTGACGCTGTCCTTCGGGTCGGTCATCTGCTTGAACGACGCGACGTCCTGCTGACTCGGGAACGTCAGTGTGAGGACGTCGTCCGTGAAGGCGGTCACCTGCGCGGTCACGACGACCATCCAGGCGGACCGCCGAGCGCGCTGCACGTGCTCGACGACCTGCGGCCAGCTGTCCCGCACCTGTTGCACGCCCAGCTCGCCGACGGCCCGGACCGCCGGCGAGGCCGCGAGCGCCGCGCCGACACCGGTCGACGAGGGCGAGCCCGCACCCGAGGGCGCGCTGCCGGTCGTGGGGACGACCTCGACCGCGCCGGGGACCGCGCGCTGCTCGTCATCGTCGGCCCGTTCGGTCCCGGACGCGCTGGCCGGGGCAGCAGCAGCGGTGGCACGGGTCGAAGCCGGGGTCGGCGCGGCCGGCGTCGGCGCCGGCGCCGGCGCGGGTGCGGCAGCCGGTGCGCTTGACGTGACGACAGCGACGGGCGCAGAACCGGTCGTGCCCCCGGCGTCACCGACGCCGACGCGACGCTCGAGGCGCTCGACGCGCGCCAGGGCGCCCCGCTGGCTGTCATCGCTCTCCGGCACGAGCATCCGCGCCACCATGAGTTCGAGGTGCAGGCGGGGCGACGTCGCGCCGGTCATCTCGGTGAGCGCACGGTTCGCGATGTCGGCCGCGCGCGAGAGCCCGACCGCGCCGAAGACGGCCGCCTGCCGCGTCATCGTCTCGAGTTCCTCGGGCGAGACTCCGCGCAACACGGCCGCAGCGCCCTCGTTGGTGGCGGCGACGACGATGAGGTCGCGGAGCCGTTCGAGCAGGTCCTCGACGAAGCGACGCGGATCCTGACCTGTCTGCACGACGCGGTCGACGGCCGAGAACGCCGAGGCCGGATCCGCCACGGCGAGCGCGTCCACGACGTCGTCGAGCAGGGCGGCATCGGTGTACCCGAGGAGTGCGACCGCGCGGTCGTAGGCGATCGTGCGGTCCTCGCTCCCGGCCATCAGCTGGTCGAGGAGCGACAGGGTGTCCCGAACCGATCCCCCGCCGGCCCGGACGACGAGCGGCAGGACACCGGGCGCCACCGACACGGACTCCTGCGCACACAGCTGCTCGACGTACTCGAGCATGGACGCCGGCGGCACGAGCCGGAACGGGTAGTGGTGGGTCCGCGAGCGGATGGTCCCGATGACCTTCTCGGGCTCGGTCGTCGCGAAGATGAACTTGACGTGCTCCGGTGGTTCCTCCACCAACTTGAGGAGTGCGTTGAACCCCTGCGGCGTGACCATGTGGGCCTCGTCGAGGATGAAGATCTTGTAGCGGTCGCGTGCCGGGGCGAACACGGCGCGGTCGCGGAGGTCGCGTGCGTCGTCCACGCCGTTGTGGCTGGCTGCGTCGATCTCGATGACGTCGAGCGACCCGCCGCCGTCCCGTGCCAGCTCCACACAGCTCGGGCACACTCCGCATGGCGTGTCCGTCGGGCCCTGAGCGCAGTTGAGACACCGCGCGAGGATCCGTGCCGACGTGGTCTTGCCACAACCCCTCGGTCCGCTGAAGAGGTAGGCGTGGTTGACGCGGTCTGCCCGGAGTGCTGTCCGCAGCGGATCGGTCACCTGCGACTGGCCGATGAGTTCGGCGAAGTTCTCGGGCCGGTAACGGCGATACAAGGCGGTGACCACGCCACCAGGGTAATCGGCGCCGCCGACACCGGGGGTCGCTCTCCACAGACCCCGGCGATGTCAGCTCGTGGTCCCGGCGCTCGCTGGCGAACCTGGACGTCGACCCAGAAAGGGTGTACCGATCAGTCCGTGGAGCGGTATCGTCCACGTACGGCCACGGCGCGACCGACCATCGCAGGACCATCCGTGGCGGATCAGGATCAGGAGTCGAGCTCATGAATGAGCGGTTGACGCTGTCGTGCACGCTGCGCCGGACGATCGTCCGGACCACCGTGGCGCGGACGGCTGGCCGGGCTCGGAACGGCACCACGACGAGCGCCTGATCGCGGGCTCCGGGAGCCTCGGCCCCCGGAAGCCGGGGCGCGTCGGTGTTCGGGTCATCGCCGCCCCGGCCCCTCGGAGCGGCGGACGACGATGTTCGGGTCATCCTCGTCCGCCGCTCCCTCATGCGTGTCAGGGCCGCGTCCGCGCCGCTGCCCAGCGGCCGCAACCGATCCGACGGACGCGCACCGCGGACCGGACTCGGGGAACGGAGGGTCGGTGCCGGCCGTGGCGGTCCGCGCCGGACGCCGGACAGCGCCACCGGTCCCCTGCAGCGGTCTCCGAGCAACCGTGATCGACCGGTTCCAGCGGGCGGCGGCGGAACGAGAAGACTCCCCACGTACCCGCCAGAGCCCGGTTGCCCTTGCTGCGTTTCCGCCCTGGGGGAGTTGGCCTGGATGGCGTCACGTGAGGAGCCGCCGACAGTCTAGCGGACGCCTCGCCCGTTCATCGACGCGCACTCAGCCGCGGGCGGTTCAGTGGAGGCATGAAGATCGTCATCGCCGGAGGACACGGCAAGATCGCCCTGCTGCTCGAACGGCTCATCACGCAGGCGGGACACGACGCGGTCGGGATCGTCCGCAACCCGGCGCATGTCGCCGACGTCGAGGCCACCGGCGCGACCGCGATCGTCCGGGATCTCGAGCAGATGGACGAGGACGACCTGGCGGTGGACCTCGAGCAGGCCGACGCCGTCGTGTTCGCGGCGGGCGCCGGACCGAACAGCGGTGCCGAACGCAAGTTCGCGGTCGACCGCGACGCCGCGATCCTGCTCGCCGACGCCGCCTCGCGGGTCTCGGTGCCGCGGTACGTGCTCATCTCGGCCATGGGCGCCGACTCGTACGACCCGGCCACGGCGGTTCTGCCTGCCGCGGACGACCGCGCGGTGTTCCAGGTCTACCTGCGGGCGAAGGCGGAGGCGGACGCGAACATCCGCGCACGCGGGTTCCAGTGGACGATCGTGCGTCCCGGAGGTCTCCTCGACACCCCGGGCCAGGGCACCGTCCGCGCCGGCACCGAGGTGCCCCGTGGTTCCGTCTCGCGGGCCGACGTCGCGGCGATCGTCCTGGAGGCCCTGCTCGCGGGTGCCGCGATCGGTCGCCAGTTCGAGCTCACGTCGGGCGACGTGCCGATCCACGAGGCGCTCGCGGCGCTCTGAGGCGGCGGCGCGCCACGGCCCGCATCTGAGGCGGCGGCGGGTCACGGCCGCATCAGCCCGGGCGGCAGCAGCGGCGCGCGCTGGAGATCTTGGGGACGCGCCGGCGGCGCCACGACGCCGACGCGGACGCCGGGCGAGCCCGCGAGTCCGGCAGATCAGTGCAGTGCCACAGCGGCGGACTGCCGTGCGATCTCCAGCTCCTCGTTCGTCGGGATCACGAGCACCGCGACCCGGGAGCGGTCGGTCGAGATCCGCCGCGCACGGCTGGAGTGCAGGTCGTTGCGGTCGTGGTCGACCTCGATCCCCAGGTGCTCGAGCCCGGCCAGGACCCGGCGCCGCAGGAGCGCGTTGTTCTCGCCCACACCCGCCGTGAACACGACGGCGTCGAGGCCGCCGAGCTGGGCGGTGTACGCGCCGACGTACCGGCGGATCCGGTGTCGGTAGACGGCGAGCGCCGCCTCCGCCCGGTCGTCACCCTCGGACGCGTCGCTCTGGACGTCCCGCATGTCCCCGTTCCCGGTGAGTCCGAGCAGGCCCGACTGCTTGTTGAGCATGGTGTCGAGGTCCTCGAAGGACATGCCTGCCTCGCGGTGCAGGTGGATGAGGATCGCGGGGTCGAGGTCGCCCGAGCGGGTCCCCATGACGAGCCCCTCGAGCGGCGTCAGGCCCATCGACGTCTCGATGCTGCGCCCTCCGTCGATCGCGGCGGCGGACGCCCCGTTGCCGAGGTGCAGGACGATCGTCTTGAGCTGCTCGAGCGGGCGGCCGAGGAACACCGCGGTCTGCTCGGACACGTACTTGTGGCTCGTCCCGTGCGCGCCGTACCGCCGGATCGCGTAGCACTGCGCGAGGTCCGCCGGGATCGCGTACGTGTAGGCCTCCGGCGGCATGGTCTGGTGGAACGCGGTGTCGAAGACGGCGACCTGCGGCACGTCCGCGAACACGTGCTGTGCGGCCCGGATACCCTCGAGGTTGGCCGGGTTGTGCAGCGGTGCGAGGGCGGACAGGGCGTCGATCCGCGCTTCGACCTCGGGCGTGATGACGGTGGCGCGGTCGAAGTCGGTGCCGCCGTGGACGACTCGGTGGCCGACGACGGCGGGCGGCTCGTCGTCGAACGAGGGTCCGACGGCGGCGAAAGCGTCGAGCATCGCGCGGAACCCGGCGGCGTGGTCCGGCACGTGGGCGTCGTCGTTCGAGGTGGACTTGCCGGTCAGGGCGTTCGTGTGCTTGGTGGCGCCGGAGGACTCCCCGATGCGCTCGACCAGCCCGGACGCGAGCATGCGCTCCCCCTCGAGCTCGATGAGCTGGTACTTGAAGGAGCTCGATCCGGAGTTGACGACGAGTGCTGTGGTCACGATGCCTGCTTCCTGGGTTCGGCGCTGGTCCCGGCCTGGATGGCGGTGATCGCGACGGTGTTGACGATGTCCCCGACGAGTGCGCCGCGCGACAGGTCGTTGATCGGCTTGCGCAGCCCCTGCAGGACGGGCCCGATCGCGACCGCGCCGGCGGACCGCTGCACGGCCTTGTACGTGTTGTTGCCGGTGTTGAGGTCCGGGAAGATGAACACCGTCGCGCGGCCGGCGACCGGCGAGTCCGGCATCTTGGCGCGGGCGACGGTGGGATCGGCGGCGGCGTCGTACTGGATCGGGCCCTCGACGAGCAGCTCGGGGTGCCGTTCGCGGACGAACGCGGTGGCGGCCCGCACCTTGTCGACGTCCGCCCCGGATCCGCTGTCCCCGGTCGAGTAGCTGAGCATGGCGACGCGCGGTTCGATGCCGAACTGCGCGGCGGTTGCCGCGCTGGACGTCGCGATGTCCGCGAGCTGTTCGCTGGTCGGGTCCGGCACCACGGCGCAGTCGCCATACACGAGGACGCGGTCGGCGAGCGCCATGAGGAACACGCTCGACACGATCGACACGTCGGGCCGGGTCTTGATGATCTCGAACGCGGGGCGGATCGTGTGCGCGGTGGTGTGCCGGGCTCCGGACACCATGCCGTCGGCGAGGCCGAGGTGCACCATGAGCGTGCCGAAGTAGGACACGTCCGTCACCCGGTCGCGCGCCAGCTCGACGGTCATGCCCTTGTGTGCGCGGACACGGGCGTACTCCTCGGCGAACCGTTCACGGAGCGGTTCGGCGGAGGGGTCGACCACGTCGGCGGCGTCGAGGTCGAGCCCGAGCTCGGCCGCGCGGGTGCGGACCGCCGTCGGGTCCCCGAGGATCGTGAGGTCGCAGACGTCGCGCTGCAGGAGCGTCGATGCGGCCCGGAGGATCCGGTCGTCGTCCCCCTCGGGCAGGACGATGCGCTTCCGGAGCTCCCGAGCGCGGTCGATCAGACCGTGCTCGAACATGAGCGGCGTCACGACGGACGACGGTCCGACCTCGAGCCGGGCGAGGAGTTCGTCCGCGTCGACGTGCCGCTCGAACAGCGACAGGGCGAGGTCGGTCTTGCGCGGCGAGTCCGCCGCGAGGCGCCCCCGGGTCTGCGTGATCCGCAGCGCCGTGTCGTAGGTGCCGAGCCCGTTGCGGGCGATGGGCAGGGTGCTCGACAGACCCTCGAGGAGGCGCTGGATCTGCGGCGAGGTCTCGAACCCGCCGTTGAGGACGACCCCGGCGAGCGAGGGGAACGTCTCCGAGTCGTTCGCGAGCAGCGTCGCGATGAGGACGTCGGTGCGGTCGCCCGGGACGACGACGATCCCGCCCTCGATGAGCCGGGGCAGAACGTTCTCCATACTCATGGCGGCGACCACCGTGCCGAGGGCCTCGCGGTCGAGCAGGGCCTCGTCACCGCTGACCAGGGTGGCGTCCGTCGCGGCGAGCACGGCACGTACCGTCGGGGCGACGAGCACGGCGTCCTCGGGGATCGCCCAGACCGGCGTGCCCGGGTGCTCTGTCGCGATCGCACTGCGGATGCCGGCGACGACCTCGTCGATGCGCTCCGGCGCGGTGCGGTTCGCGACGACCCCGAGCAACGACGCGTGGGCGGCGCGGAGTTCGCTCGTGGTCAACTCCGCGATCTGTCGGACGTCGTCGCCGGTCCGGGCGCCGCGCTCGGAGCTGCTCCGCCCGCCGAGCACGAGGAGGACCGGTGCGCCGAGGTTCGCCGCGATGCGCGCGTTGTACGACAGCTCGGTCGGGCTGCCGACGTCGGTGTAGTCGGAACCGACGACGACCACCGCGTCGCACTGCCGCTCGACGAGCGCGAACCGGTTCACGATCGTGGCGAGCGCCCCGTCGGGGTCCGCGTGGACGTCCTCGTAGGTCACCCCCACGGCGTCGTCGTAGTCGATGCCCGCCGATGTGTGCTGGAGCAGCAGCTCGAGGACGTAATCCCGCTCGGCGGTCGACCGCGCCACGGGCCGGAAGACGCCGACCCGGCCGACGGTCCGCGCGAGGGTCTCGAGCACCCCGAGGGCCACGGTGCTCTTGCCGGTGTGCCCTTCTGCTGACGTGATGTAGATGCGGGTCGACACCTCCCCAGGATAGGACCGGGGGGCCGGGTGCCGCCCCAGGGCGCGGTGCCGCGGTCGTCGGCCCGCCTCCGGACCTGTACCATGGGGTGTCGTCGCCACAGGGCGACGCCCGGAGGATTCGCCTAGTGGCCTATGGCGCACGCTTGGAAAGCGTGTTGGGTGCAAGCCCTCGGGGGTTCGAATCCCCCATCCTCCGCCACGATCGACCGTCGATTCCCGTCCGTCGCCCCTCGCGTTGCGCGCCCGGGAGGCCCGTCACCGCCCGCACCGGAGCTCCGGTCCCCCACCTGCCGGACCCGGTCGAACCCCACGTCGCGGGGATCCGCAGATCACCCCCACAACGCTGGGACGGCGCGGGGGTCAGGCCCTAGGCTGACGCTCGCAGGCCGCTCCGTCACCGGTGACGGCCGAGATCCGGCAGCGGCAGGGGCGTCGCGTCGGACCACCGGGACGGCTCCCGGTGGCCGCCGGACCGTGAGGGGCGAGGAGCATCCGTGGGGGAGACGACGGCACGCGTCAGGGCGACGCCGGGGAGGGCGCACCTCGTGGTGCGGCCGAGCGGGGCGTTCCTGCGGAGCACCGCATTGAGCATCCTGTTCTCCGCGGTGCCACTCGCGGTCGCGCTCGTGTGGGTGTCGTTCCCGCTCGGGTTCGTCGCGCCGGTGGGCACCGTCGCGGTCGTCGCGGCGGTGCTGACCTCGCTGCTCGTGGTCCGGTTCCGCACGGTGTACGCCGGCGTCGGCTCGCACCACGTCGAGATGCGCGGGCTGCTCGGACCACGCGTCGTGCTCGACCGTGCGCATGTGCACCGGGTCGTGCTCGCGACGACGTTCGGTCCGTCCGTGGACCGCACGACCCGCCAGCTCGTCGCGCTGACCGAGTCCGGCCATCCGCTCTTCCGGATGCGGGGCGTGCTGTGGGACGACACGGCGCTCGGGCACCTCGCCGAGGCACTGGACGCACGGGTCACGGAGCTCACCAAGCCCATGCCGCTGCGGGAGTTCCACCGCCTGTACCCGCAGAGTCGCGCTTGGTACGAGCGGCCGATGGCGATCCTCGCGATCGCGGTCGGGGTCGGGTCGCTCGTGGTCCTGGCGCTCGTCGCGGAGACCGCGGGACGCATCGCTCACTGACGTCGGGCCGCACCCTCGGCGGTGCGGATCCGGGGTCAGTGCGACAGCGCCGGCACCGTGCGCGGCCGGACCACGAACCAGAGCACGAACACGGCCACGACGGCGGTGGCGGCCATGACCTCGGCCATGGGCACGGCGGAGCCGATGCCGAGCAGGCCGACGACCGGCGAGATGATGCCGGCCACGCCGAAGTTCATCGCGCCGAGCAGTGACGCCGCCGTCGCGGCCTCCTTGCCGTGGGCTGCGAGCCCGAGCACCTGGATCTGCGGGAACGAGAACCCACACGCACAGATGAAGAACCACAGGGGCACGAACACGCCCGCGCGCCCCACCCCGACGGAGTCGAACACGGCGATGGCGACCGCGCTGACGAGCAGGACGGCGGTGGAGCAGGCGAGGATCCACTGCGGGCCGACGCGCCGTGCGAGGCGCGACGACACCTGCACGCCGATCACGACGCCCAACGAGTTGACCGCGAACAGGACGCCGTACTGCTGGGTGCTGAGGCCGTACACCTGCTGGAACAGGAACGGCGACGCCGACAGGTACGAGAACAGGCCGCTGAACACCATCGCTCCGATGAGCGCGACGCCGACGAACACCCGGTCCGAGAACAGTGCGCGGTACCGGTCCCGTACCGACGCGTGTCCGACGTCGTGGCGGCGCTCGCGCGGGAGCGTCTCGACGATGAGGCTGATCATCGCGATGATCACCACCGCCCCGTAGCAGGCCAGGAACACGAACACCCCACGCCAGTCGACGACGCGCAGCATCTGCGAGCCGATGAGCGGGGCCAGGATCGGGGCGAGCCCGTTCACCATCGCCAACCGCGACAGCATGCGCACGAGCGGGATGCCCCCGAAGAGGTCGCGCACCATGGCCATGGCCACGACGACGCCCGCCGCGGCGCCCATCCCCTGGAGGAACCGGAGCACGGCCAACGTCTCGAGGTTCGGCGCGAGGGACGCGGCCACCGAGGCCACGATGTGGAGGGACGTGGCGAGGATGAGCGGGAGCCGCCGCCCGACGCGGTCGCTCCACGGCCCGACGAGGAGCTGGCCGACGGCGAAGCCGACCGTCGTGGCGGTGAGGGTGAGCTGCACCGCTCCGGCGCTGATGTCGAAGGCACGCTCGAGCGACGGGAACGCGGGCAGGTAGAGGTCGATCGTGAACGGCCCGAGCGCCGTGAGCGCGCCGAGGACGACCACGTAGACGAGGCGCTGGGAGCGACGCAGAGCGTCGCCGGGGTGGACGACGGTCAGGGCGCCGGTGGCAGGGGCGGTCACGGGGAGGAGGGCCTTCCGGGGTGAGGGGTGGTCGCCGGTCGAATCGATTCGGGTCCGGGACCAATGCTACGGGTCCGCATCGGCCCGCGCACGGCGGGCCGCGCTTCTGCGTGCATCGGCGCCGCCCGTGCGCGAACCGGCCCCGCCACCCGCCCTCCTGGTAGCGTCGGGGCGTCCACAGAGGGGTGATGACCATGGTCGACGCGCGGATCCTGCACACCACGGCGGCGCTGCGTGGGGCCATCCTCGGGCTCGCGGCCGACCGGCCGGTGTCCGCCATCACCGTCGCGGACGTCACGCGCGCCGCGGGCATCAACCGCGCGACCTTCTACTCCCACGCGGTCTCCCCCGGCTCGCTCCTCGCCGACGTCCTGACGCCCGAGCTCGACAGCATCCGCGACGAGGACGCCGCGCTCCGCGAGGTCCCGGGCGCCGACCCGAGCACGATCACCCGCAGGGGCATCAGCGCCGTCGTCGAGCACATCGTCGCGCACCGCGAGATCTACCGGTGGGCACTCCCCGACCCGAACGACGCCTCGCTGCATCGGCTGCTCGCCGAGCACTTCCGGGTGTCGTGCGTCGCGCACATCGCCGGCATGGCGCCCGAGGACCGGCCCGAGGTCCTCCACGACGTCGCCGCGGGGTTCGTCGCACAGGGGTTCGTCGGCGCGATCACCGTCTGGGTCGCCGGTCCGCGGCGGTCACGCAAGGCGCTCGTCGACACGATCACCGCGTCCCTCCCCGCCTGGTGGCGCTGACCCCGCCAGGCCCGCGGGTCGCCTGACGGGGCGCTCCGGGCCTCCCGGCCGGAACGGCGAGACGCCGGGCCCCTCGTGGGGACCCGGCGTCTCGTGCACCCGCGGAGGTGCGTCGGACCGGTCGACTAGACCTTCGCCTTCGCGAGCGCGGTGAGCAGGTCGAACGACACCGAGCCGAGGCCGGTGACGTCGTCGTAGCCGCGCGCGGTCGTGAGCGACGTGTCCGTGTTGAGCGTGACCAGGTAGCTGTTCCCGCTCGTGGCACTCGTGTACGCCAGCGCGATCGGCGAGGCTGGCGGGGTCACGTCGTTGAACAGCGACGGGGCCACGCGGTCGACCGCGTAGAGCGTCGGGTTCGCGAACCCGATCCGCGAGTGGGTCGTCTGCTGGACGAGCGCCATCAGGGCCGCCGTGATCGGCGACGCGAGCGAGGTCCCACCGTAGGTCTCGGTCTCGTAGGCCGCCGCGGCGAGCGTGCTGTCGTCCTTGATCGGGCGGATGCCGATCGAGAACCCGGTGTACGGGTCGGCCAGCGCCCCGAGGTCCGGCGAGACGCGCTTGCCGTTCGCGAGACCGGCGGGGACGATGCCCTTCTGGTAGCTCGGCTGGGCGAAGTACGTGCTCGCACCGCCACCCGCGCCGCCACCGAACAGGTTGCCGGGCAGCGGTGCCGCGTAGGAGTCCGTGCCGTTCGTCGACACGATCTTGTCGAGCGTGTCCCCCCAGCCGGTCTCGTAGGCCTTGCGACCCGCCGCGTCGATGCCGAGGCTCGTCCCGCCGACCGCCGTGACCCACGGGGACGAGGCCGGGAAGTCCGGCTCGGGCTGCCCGAGGGCCGCCGTCTCGTCGCCGTTGTCACCGCTCGAGAAGTACAGGCCGATGCCCTCGCCGGCGGCCTGCAGCTGGATGTTCTCCTCGCCCTGCAGGGTCGACAGCGGGACGTCCTCGCCGGTGTTGCCATAGCTGTTGCTGACGATGTCGGCCAGGCCGCCGTCGAGGATCCGGGACATCGCGATGTCCAGGCCCCCGCCGCAGTTCGTGCCACCGACGTACAGGATCGACGCCGCGGGCGCGACCGCGTGCACGGACTCGACGTCGAGCGTCTCCTCGCCCTGCCAGCCGCTCGGCTCCGCGCAGGCCTCCTGGTCGGTGAACTGCGACACCGACGGGATCTTCTGCGAGAACGTGCTGCTCGTCAGCTGGGGCTCGCCGTGGCTGGCCGAGTAGGTGTTCGTGTCGTGGATGATCGTCGGCGACGCGTACGCGTCGATGATCGCGACGGTCTGCCCCTGGCCCTGGACGCCCCGTGCCTCGAGCGCCGAGACACCGTAGGCGGACCGCAGCTGCGACGGGATGTAGCCGCAGTTGAAGGTGTCGACGGTGGTCGTGCCGTACGCGGCCGGGACGGTCGCGGTGTGCTGCCCGGTGTAGGCCGAGCACTGCGCGTTCACCGCGGCCGGCGCCGTGGTCGACTGAGCGAACACGTGCGACGGTGTGGTGGCGGCGGGCGTCTGCCCCTGGCCGACGATCTCGGGACGCGTGGTGAACCGGCCCTGGTCGACGCTGACACCGGAGACCTTCGCCGCGATCGCGGTCGGCAGGGACGGCGTGGAGGACGGCGCGACGAGCGAGCGACCGTCGTGGCGGTACTCGTGGAGCGTCGTGCCCATGACGCTCTGGACCGTGGCAGCGGGACCGCGGAAGACCACGTACTGGTGGCTCGCGGGGACGCCCGAGATCGTCAGGCCCTGCGCGCGCAGGTAGCTCGTCACCTGGTCGACGTCGGCCTTGGTGGGCGCGTACTTCGCGATCCACGCGGCCGGCGACAGCGGCGTGCGGTACTGCGGGTTGCCGGGCGTCGACACCGCCGTGGCGAGGGCGGTCGCCCCGGCCAGGTCGCGGAGCGGCAGGTAGACCTCGCCCTCCACGCTCGTGTCGGCGGCGACGGTCCCGCTGTCGTTCGCGTGGGTCGCCCACGACGGGACGGAGTTGCCCAGCGGCGCACGGGTGGCCGCGTTGGCGGGGGCCGCGGCGAGGAGCGAGGTGCCGGCGACGCACGCCGCGGCGATGACACCGACGAGGACTCGTCGATGAGGGGTGAGTTTGGGAGTTGGCACTACTGTCCTCTCTGACCGTTGTCCAGGAGACCCAGGGAGCTCCAGGAGATTCGTGTGCTGACCCTAATCTGGGGGGTCCCCGGCAGGACAGTCAGCACATCGCGGGACGGTCGCCGTGCCCCGGGCGTGGTCCGGACCCTGAGCGGACGCACAGCGCCGCGCCGCGCGGAGGCAGGCGACGATGCGATCGGTGGGCAGCACGGCTGGGAGGACGCCCAGAGCGATCCGGGCCCCTGCCAGCTGCCGCCAGCCACCAGCCACCAGCCACCAGCCACCAGCCACCAGCCACCAGCCACCAGCCACCAGCCACCAGCCACCAGCCACCAGCCACCAGCCGGAGCGTGCCACGGATGCCCGTCGCCGGACGACGTCCGACGGCGCTCACTCCCCGGACGGGCGGCGTCCCTCCTGGAGCCGGTCGGTGAGCCGGACCACTCGGCGGACGAGGTCGGCATCGCTGCTCCCCACCGGGAGCCGGAAGTCCGAGACGACCGGCCGTGACGCGCCCCCCTTCCGCAGGGGTTCCCCGATCGCGACCACCAGCGCGCCCGCGTCCTGCGCGCGCTGGACCGCCGCGGCCAACGCCGTCGGGTCGACCGCTTCGACCACGACCACCTTCGCCCCGGCCATCGCCGCGGCGACGATCGCCGCGGACTGCGCGTCCGGACGGGAGGCGATGCGCACGTCCGGCACGTAGCCGGATGCAGTGAGCGCGGATCGGAAGGCCCCGTCGAGTCCGGGCGTGGGTGTGGCGGTCGCGCCGGGCCGCGTCGCGCCGGGTGTCGCGTCGGCGGTCGCGTCGGCCTTGGCTCCGCGCGTGCCGCTGGCCGATGCGCCCGCCGGCACCACGACGGCGATGCGCGCGTGCTCGTCGAACCCGCCGTCGGCCCCCGTGAGGTCCGTGCTCCGCACCGGCGTCGGGGTCGTGCCGTCCTCCGCCGCGCAGGCGGCCGGCCCGACCGCGACCACCGCGGCGAGGATGACGCACCGGGTCACCACGGCCACCGTCCTGCCCCGCCGCATCACGTCCTCCCTGGTCGCCCGGCGCCCCACGCTACACACGGCGGGACGGCCGGCACCGCCGCGTCGCCCGCTCCGTCACCCGCGCGGGGCGGGCACGGGCCCGACGCGGCGGACGAGGGCCAGGCCGGCGAGCGCCACGAGCGTCATCGCGCCGAACACCACCGCGAACGACACGGTGGCCGCCCGACCCCCGAACGCCGCGAAGGCGACGCCCGTGATCGCGAGCCCCACGACCGCGCCGGTGGCGTCCCCGATCGCCAGGGCGGAACTCGCGGATCCCTGGTCGGCACGGTCACTGAGCCGGAGTGTGAGCATCGAGGTCCGCGGGTAGACGATCCCCATGCCGGCACCCGCCACGAACCACCCGGCGATCGTCACGACCGGCAGGACACCGGTGACGGCGACGACGAACGCGGCGAGCAGCCCGAGCGCCACGAGCGTCAGTCCGATGCTGAAGGTGCGGCGCGCCGTGAGCACCCGTTCCGGGATCCGGCCGTGGGCCCAGCTCGCGGCGGCCCAGCTGATCGCCGCCAGGGTCAGGGTGACACCGGCCGCCGACGGGCTGAACCCGTGGTGCGCCTGGAGCAGGTACGGCAGGTACACCTCGCTGCCCATGTAGGCGGCGCCGGCGACGCCGCGCATCACGACGACGGCCGGGAGGCCCGGTGCGACCCGGAACGTCCCCACCGGCAGCAGGGGGCGCAGCCCGACCACCGCGACCACGAGTCCGACGGCGAGCACGAGGGGCCCGAGTGCGCCGGCGAGGTCCGGGGCGGTGTTGAGCCCGAGCACCGCGACGGCCGCGACGGCGGACCAGGCGATGCGCGGGCCCGGCCACGCTGGGCGGTCCGCGACGTCGGGGACCGGGAGACGCCGGAGGCTCGGCAGCAGGAGGACGAACGAACCGACGGCGATGACGAGCGCGCCGACGAACACCCAGTGCCAGCCCCACGTGTCCGTCACGACACCGGCGGCCGCCGGACCGACGAGGCCCGGCACGACCCACGCGCCGGCGAAGCCCGCGAAGATCCGTCCGTGCAGGTGCTCGGGGTAGATCCGCGACACGATGACGTACAGCACGACCGTGAGGGCCCCCGCGCCGAAGCCCTCGACGAGGCGTCCGCCGAGGAACACCGGCATCGACCCCGCCAGGGCCACGATCGCCGTGCCGAGCGCGAAGAGCAGCGCGGAGACGATCGTGACCACGCGTGCCCCCGACCGGTCCGCCCAGGTGCCGGCCACCACCATGCCCGGCACCCCTGCGGCGAGCGGCGCGGCGAAGGCCAGCGAGTACAGCGCCTCGCCGTCGAGGTCGCGGCTGATCACCGGCATGATCGTGGCCATCGCCAGGTTCTGGAACGCGCTGACGGCGACGATCGCGACCATGCCGACGGTCGGCAGGACGTATCCGCGTCCCAGGATGCCCGCGCGCCCCGGCCTCGCCGCGCGCCCGGGCGGGATGGTCACCGCGTCAGGGCCTGCTCGACGTCGGCCACGAGGTCGGCGACGTCCTCGATGCCGACCGACAGGCGGACCACGTGCTCGGGCACCGCGAGCTCCGTGCCCTTGACCGACGCGTGGGTCATCTCGCTCGGGTATCCGATGAGCGACTCGACACCACCGAGCGACTCCGCGAGCTGGAACACCTCGGTGGACTCGGCGAACCGACGTGCGGCCTCCGGACCACCCGTCAGCGCGACCGACAGCATGCCGCCGAACCCGCGCATCTGCTTCGCCGCGATCGCGTGACCCGGGTGGGACTCGAGGCCCGGGTAGAACACCCGCTCGACCGCCGGGTGCCCGACGAGCGCCTCGGCGACGGCCTGCGCGTTCGCCGAGTGCCGTTCCATCCGGACCGCCAGCGTCTTGATGCCCCGGGTCGTCAGCCAGGCGTCCATGGGCCCGGAGATCGCTCCCGCGGCGAACTGCACGAAGCCGACGCGCTCGGCGAGCTCCTCGTCGCGCAGCACGATCGCACCGCCCACCACGTCCGAGTGGCCACCGAGGTACTTCGTGGTGGAGTACGCGACGACGTCGGCACCGAGCGCGAGCGGCTGCTGGAGGTACGGGGACGCGAACGTGTTGTCGACGACGACGAGTGCGCCGACCTCGTGCCCGATCGCGGCGAGCGCGGCGATGTCGACGATCTTCATCAGGGGGTTCGTCGGCGTCTCGACCCAGAGCACCACCGTGCGGCCGGGCTCCCCTGCCTGGAGGACGGCGCGCACCGCGTCGAGGTCGCTCATCTCGACGGTGGTGAGCTCGACCCCCCACGGCACGTGCAGGCGGTTCACGAGGCGATGGGTGCCGCCGTAGACGTCGTTGCCCATCACGACGTGGGCGCCCGGCGCGAGGACGGCGCGGAGCAGGGCGTCCTCGGCGGCGAGGCCGGACGAGAACGACAACGCGCGGACACCGCCGTCGAGGTCGGCGAGTTGCTCCTGCAGGGAGTCACGTGTGGGGTTGCCGGACCGTGAGTACTCGTACCCGTTGCGCATCCGCCCGATGCCGTCCTGCACGAACGTCGAGGTGAGGAACACGGGCGGGACCACCGCACCGGTGCGCTCGTCGGGCTCCTGCCCGGAGTGGATCGCGCGGGTGGAGAACTCGGCCATGGGATGACTCCTGGTGATGACGGCGGGGTGGATGGTCGGACGGCTCCACGGAGGGGCTGCCCAGCGGGGCCGGGAACGGCTACGCGGACAGGAACGCGAGCAGGTCGTGGCGGGTGACGACCGAGACGGGCTTGCCGTCCTCGACGACGAGCAGGGCGTTCGTGTCCTCGAGCGCACGGCGGGCGGCCGTGACGGACTCACCGATGCCGATGATCGGCAGCGGGTCGCCGACCGAGGCCGACAGCGAGTCGGTCATGCGGGCCGCGCCCGTGAACACGGCCTCGAGCAGCTCCTGCTCCTCGATCGCGCCGACGACCTCGCCGATGACGACGGGCGGCTCGGCCGAGAGCACCGGCATCTGCGAGACCCCGTACGTCTTCATGATGTCGATGACGTCGCGCACGGTGTCCGACGGGTGGGCGTGCACGAGGTCCGGCAGGGCGCCGGTCTTGGCCTGCAGGAGTGCGCCGACCGTGCGCTCGTCCTCGGTCTCGACGAATCCGTACGAGCGCATCCAGCGCTCGTTGAAGATCTTGCCGAGGTAGCCACGGCCCCCGTCCGGCAGGAGCACGACGACGACGTCGTCCGGTCCGAGGTCTCGCGCGGCACGGAGGGCGGCCACGACGGCCATGCCGCTGGAGCCACCGACGAGCAGGCCCTCCTCGCGGGCGAGGCGGCGGGTCATCGCGAACGACTCCGCGTCCGAGACCGCGATGACCTCGTCGACGACGCTGCCGTCGTAGGCGGGCGGCCAGAAGTCCTCACCGACACCCTCGACGAGGTACGGGCGTCCGGTGCCGCCGGAGTAGACGCTGCCCTCGGGGTCCGCACCGACGATGCGCACGCCGCCCTCCGAGACCTCCTTGAGGTACCGTCCCGTCCCGCTGATCGTGCCGCCGGTTCCGACGCCCGCGACGAAGTGCGTGATCGTCCCGTCGGTGTCCCGCCAGATCTCGGGGCCGGTCGTCTCGTAGTGGCTGCGCGGCCCGTTCGGGTTGGCGTACTGGTTCGGTTTGAACGCGCCGGGGATCTCCTGCACCAGGCGGTCGGAGACCGAGTAGTAGGACTCGGGGTGCTCCGGCGGCACGGCGGTCGGGGTGATGACGATCTCGGCACCGTAGGCGGTGAGGACGTTGCGCTTGTCCTCGCCGACCTTGTCGGGAAGGACGAAGACGCACCGGTACCCACGCTGCTGGGCGACGAGCGCCAGACCGACGCCGGTGTTGCCGCTCGTGGGCTCGACGATCGTGCCGCCCGGTCCGAGCTGCCCCTTCGCCTCGGCGTCGTCCATGATCCGGGTGGCGATGCGGTCCTTGGCCGAGCCACCCGGGTTGAAGTACTCGACCTTGACGAGGACGGTCGCGGCGATCCCCGCGGTCACCGAGTTGAGGCGGACGAGCGGGGTGTTCCCGACCAGGTCGATGACGGAGTTGGCGTAGCGCACGGTCATCGAGTGTACGTCGTGCCCCTGCCGCATGACCTGGCAGGTCGGCGAACGCCCCCGGCAGCGGACGTCGCACGGGTCTCCCGCGGCGCCGCTCCTCCCGAGGCCCTGCGTTCAGGCCTCGACGCCCTGGGCAGCGGCGACCACCGGCTCGTTCTGCTGACGGTGCAGCGCCGCGTAGACACCGCCGAGTGCCAGGAGCTCCTCGTGGTCGCCGCGCTCGACGATCCGGCCGTGGTCGACGACGAAGATGACGTCGGCGTCCCGCACGGTGGACAACCGGTGCGCGATCGCGATCGTCGTCCGACCACGCGCGGCCGCGTCCAGGGCGTCCTGCACCACCCGCTCCGAGATGGAGTCGAGCGCGCTCGTCGCCTCGTCGAGCACGAGCACCGGCGGGTCCTTGAGCAGGACGCGCGCGATCGCGATGCGCTGCTTCTCGCCGCCGGAGAGTCGGTAGCCGCGCTCCCCCACGACGGTCGCGTAGCCGTCGGGGAACGACTGGATCGTCGCGTCGATGTTGGAGGCACGGGCGGCCGCGCGGAGCTCGTCGTCGGTCGCGTCCGGCTTGGCGTAGCGGAGGTTCTCGGCGATCGTCGCGTGGAACAGGTAGGTCTCCTGGCTCACGACGCCGACGTGCCGCACCAGGTCGTCCTGCGCGATCGCGCGGACGTCGGTGCCAGCGAACCGGACGGTGCCCGTCGTCGCGTCGTACAACCGGGGCACGAGGTACGAGATCGTGGTCTTGCCGGCGCCGGACGGTCCGACGAACGCGGCGAAACGTCCGGGCTCGAGGTCGAACGACAGCCCACGGAGCGTCGGCTCGTCCGGGTCGCCGTCCGGGTAGACGAACGTGACGTCCTCGAACGCGAGCGCGCCGATCCGCGACTCGTCCACGGGAACGGGATCCGCCGGGTCGGTGATGGCCGGCCGCAGGTCGAGGTACTCGAAGATGCGCGCGAACAGCGCCCCGGACGTCTGCAGGTCGAGCACGACGCGGAGCAACCCGACCGTCGGGAACAAGAGCCGCGACTGCACGGTGGTGAACGCGACGATCGTCCCGGCGGTGACGGGCACACCACCGACGATGAGCCAGGCCGCGACGAGGTAGATGATCGCCGGGATCACGGACAGGAAGATCTGCACGATCGCGAAGAACCACTGCCCGGACATCTGCTGACGTACCTGCAGGCGGATCTGGTTGCGGTTCTCGGCCTCGTACCGGTCGATCTCGGCGCCCTGGCGGTTGAAGCTCTTGGCGAGCAGGATGCCCGACACGCTCAGGGCCTCCTGCGTGATCGCCGTCATGTCCGACAGGGACTCCTGCGTCTCGGCGGCGATGCGGGCGCGGACCCGGCCGACGCGACGCTGCGCGATCACCAGCAGCGGCAGGAGCACGACCGCGACGATCGTCATCTGCCAACTGAGCAGCACCATCGCGACGACGGCGGCGATCACGGTCACGGTGTTGCCGAGGACGGACGAGATGGTGTTGTTGAGGACGCTCGCGACCCCACCGACGTCGTTCTGGAGGCGCGACTGGATGACACCGGTCTTCGTGCGTGTGAAGAACGCGAGTTCCATGCGCTGCAGGTGACCGAACAGCTGCGTGCGCATAGCACCCATCACCCGGTTGCCGACGGTCGCGGTCAGGTAGGTCTGCCAGACGCCGAGCCCCGCCGACGCGATCCACAGCGCGACCATGCCCGCGACGAGCCATCCGAGCACGGGCAGGTCGGGATGTCCGGACCGGGGGAAGAGCCCGAGGTCGAACGCCTTCTGGGTGAGCAGCGGCGGGATCACGCTGAGCGCCGCCCCGAGGAGCACGAGCACGACGGTCCCGATGATCGCCGTCCGATGCGGCCGGAACAGCCCCGCGATGCGACCGAGCAGGTCGGGGATCTTCGGCGCTGCCGCGTTCATGGCCCGCTGGGCGTCCGGGTCGCCGCTCGAGATCCGGTTGCCGCGCATGGGTCCGCCCCCGCCGCCGCCCCGCATGCCACCGCCGCCGGCGACGGCGTCCATCCGGCTCATGGCGCGATCCTCGTCATGAGGGTCCAGGGTAGTCGCGCGCGCCGACGCGGACGGGCGCCGTCGCACCGTCGGTGAGCGTGCGCGTCGTGGCGCCCGGCGACGACGGGCGGTGCATCGCCCGGGAACGACGGAGGCCGCCGTCCCCGAGGGGACGACGGCCTCCGTGCGAGCGGTACCGACGGGTCTTACTTGACCGTGACGGTCGCGCCGGCGCCCTTGAGCTGGTCGGCGGCCTTGTCGGCGGTCTCCTTGTTGACGCCCTCGAGGACGTTCGCGGGGGCACCGTCGACGAGCGCCTTCGCCTCGCCGAGGCCGAGGCTCGTGAGGGCGCGCACCTCCTTGATGACCTGGATCTTCTTGTCGCCGGCGGACTCGAGCACGACGTCGAACTCCGTCTTCTCCTCGACCTCCTCGGCCGGGGCGGCGCCCGCGCCACCAGCGGCGGCGACGGCGACGGGAGCGGCGGCGGTGACCTCGAAGACCTCCTCGAACTTCTTGACGAAGTCCGAGAGCTCGATGAGCGTGAGCTCCTTGAAGGCGTCGATGAGCTCGTCCTGGGACAGCTTGGCCATTGTTCTCTCCTTGCTACGTGGTGTGGTTGTCTACCGCAGGCCCGATCAGGCTGCGGACTCCTGCTTCTCGCGCAGTGCCTCGACGGTGCGGACGGCCTGCGAGAGGGGCGCGTTGAACAGGTACGCGGCGCCGAACAGCGATGCCTTGAAGGCGCCGGCCAGCTTGCCGAGCAGCACCTCCCGCGACTCGAGGTCGGCGAGCTTGTCCACCTCAGAAGCGGTCAGGGGGTTACCGTCGAAGTACCCCCCCTTGACCACGAGCTGAGGGTTCGCCTTGGCGAATGCACGCAGCGACTTCGCGACGGCGACGGTGTCACCGTGCACGAAGGCGATCGCGGACGGACCGGCCAGCTCGTCGTCGAACGACGAGATGCCCGCCTCGTTGGCAGCGATCTTCGTGAGCGTGTTCTTCACCACGGCGTACGTGGCGTGCTCGCGGATGTCAGTCCGCAGCTGCTTGAGCTGGGCAACCGTGAGACCGCGGTACTCGGTCAGCAGGACGGCGTTCGAGTTGCGGAAGTGATCCGACAGCTCGGCGACCGCAGCTTCCTTGTTCGCCATGGCTCTCCTTAGGGTCTGTGCCGGCAGCCCCCGGTCCCGAACACGAAAAAAGCTCCGGCGCAGAGGCTCGGAGCTGGACCCACGCGAGGCGTGTGAGCGGTTCGGAACACCTGCGCGGGCTGCCTCGTCGGACGAGGACCTTCGGCCACCACACCAGCGACAGTGGGAACTGTGCAGGCACGGCGGCAACCGGCGGTCTTTGGCTTCCGGAAGCGTACCAGTCCCGCCGCAGGGCCACAACCGGCGGACGACCGCTCACGCGCCCGACGCGGCGACTCCCGATCGGCGCAGGTCGTCCGGGCGCGACGGCACCGCCGGCAGACGGACCGTGAACACCGTGTCGCCCGGGACACTCCGGACGGACACGACGCCGCCGTGGGCCTGGACGACCGCGTCGACGATCGCGAGCCCGAGGCCGGTCGATCCGGCGGTCCGGCTCCGCGAGCTGTCGGCACGCGCGAACCGCTCGAACATCTTCGGCAGGAACGCGGGGTCGATTCCCTGTCCGGTGTCCCGGACGGTCAGGTCCACCCCCTCCGGACCGGTCGCGATCCCGACCGTGATCCGGGTGCCGTCCGGGGTGTGCGTGCGGGCGTTCGTGACGAGGTTGACGACCACCTGGTGCAACCGTGCGGCGTCGCCGAGCACCACGACGGGCTCGTCCGGCACGTCCACGTCGATGAGATGGCCGGGACTGGCGGCGTGCGCGTCGTTCACGGCGTCGAGGACGAGCCCGGTCAGGTCGACGTCGTCGAACTGGATCTCGCGCCCTTCGTCGAGTCGGGCGAGCAGCAGCAGGTCCTCGACCATCCCGGTCATCCGGACGGACTCGGCCTCCACGCGACTCATGGCGTACACGACGTCGTCGGGCAGGTCGACGGACATGCGCCGCGTCAGTTCGGCGTACCCGCGGATGGAGGCCAACGGGGTCCGGAGCTCGTGCGACGCGTCGGCGACGAATTGCCGGACCTTGTCCTCGCTGGCCTCACGGGCACGCATGGCGTCGCCGATGTGGCCGAGCATGCGGTTGAAGGCGGTGCCGACGCGCCCGACCTCGGTCCGCGGGTCGGTGTCCTGCTGCGGCACCCGCACGTCGGCGAGCTGGTCGCCCCGGACGAGGGGCAGGCGCGCGACCGTCGTCGCGGTCTCGGCGACGCGTTCGAGCGGGCGCAGGGAACGGCGGACGGCGTACGTGGCGACGAGGCTCGCGGCGACGAGCGCGACGACCATCACGACGACGACCACCCAGATGAGGTTCCAGATGCTCGCGTAGACCGGGGCCATCGGCAGGCCGACGACGAGCACGCCGTTCGTGGTCGCGACCGCGGCGACCCGGTAGTCACCGACGCTGCCCCCGAGGTGCACGGTCTGCGCCCCGTTCCCCACGGTCGCCTGCGCGAGCGTCTGCGCCTGGCCCGCGGTGAGCTGCTTGATGGAGCCGCTCTCCTGGATGATCGTGCTGAAGACACGGTTCCCGTTGAGGTACACGGCCGTGAGCGTGCCGGCCGCTTGACCCGCCGGTCGGGCGAGGTCGTCGGGAGGCGCGCCTCCGAATCCGCCGCCGCCCTGGTTCAGGTGGCTCTGCGCCCGGTCCGTCGCGTGTTCGATCTGCGAGTCGATGCTCGTCGTCTGGATGGTCGCGAGCGCGATGATGCTGCCCGCGCCGATCACCGCGCTCACGGCGACGACGAGGGCGACGATGCTGAGCACGAGGCGTCGACGGAGCGTCATGGGTGGAGGTGCCTTCGTCGGGGCGGTCCGGGCGTGGTCACCCGTCGGTCAGGACGTCGGCTTGATGACGTAGCCGACGCCGCGGACCGTGTGGATCATCGGCGTCTCGCCCGCGTCGATCTTCTTGCGCAGGTACGAGATGTAGATCTCGACCACGCTCGACTTGCCACCGAAGTCGTAGCTCCAGACGCGGTCGAGGATCTGTGCCTTCGAGAGCACGCGTCGCGGGTTCCGCATGAGGAAGCGGAGGAGCTCGAACTCGGTGGCTGTCAGTTCGATCGACCGACCGGCACGGTGCACCTCGTACGACTCCTCGTCGAGCACGAGGTCGCCGACGGTGATCGTGGAGTCACCGGCCTCGGCGATGCTGATCTGCGACCGTCGGATCAGTCCGCGGAGCCGCGCCACGACCTCCTCCAGGCTGAACGGCTTCGTGACGTAGTCGTCGCCGCCCGCCGTGAGCCCGCTCACCCGGTCCTCGACGCTGTCCTTCGCGGTGAGGAAGAGGACGGGGGTGTCGTCGTTGTTCTGCCGGAGTCGGTTGAGGACCTGGAGGCCGTCGAGGTCCGGCATCATCACGTCGAGCACCATCGCGTCCGGCCGGAACTCGCGGGCCTTGGCCAGGGCGTCCTGACCGCCGTTCGCGCTCGTGACGTCCCATCCCTCGTACCGCAGGGCCATGGAGAGCAGGTCGGTCAGGCTGGACTCGTCGTCGACGACGAGGATGCGCAACGGCGAGCCGTCGGCACGGGTGAGACGGGGAGCGGCTGAGGGCTGGGAGATGGTCACGTCTTCCGAGTATCTGGACTCGCCTATGAGCGGTCTGAGGAGGACCGGAGGACCGCCTGTGGATGCGATGGCGTCGGCATCCCCGACATCTATCGGGCGGCGGCGCAGCCGCTCCTCCGTGCGTACGGTGGCAGGGTGCTCCACCCGACCGCCGCGCCGTCCGCGCACCACCCGTCCGACACGACCGAGGAGGACTGACATGGTGAGCTTCGACCACCGGGAGCCCGGCACCGACCCCGCGTCGTGGACGACGTTCCTCGCGGAGCGGACGACGGAGCGGCTCGACCTCGACGGGATCGCGTCGGTCGTGGTGCTCGCACCCCACCCGGACGACGAGACCCTCGCCGCCGGGGGGCTGCTGGCGACGGCCGCCGAACTCGGGTTGCCGGCACGGGTCCTGCTCGCCACGCGCGGCGAGCGGTCGCACCCGGACTCCCCGACGACCACGCCCGAGCGGCTCGCCGCGCTCCGCGAGTCCGAGTTCGCGACGGCGCTCCAGGTGCTCCAGCCGGACATCCGCGCCACCCGCGTCCGCCTGCCGGACGGCGAGCTCCGCGAGCACCGCTCGACGTTGCGTGACGCGCTCGACCACGTCCTCGCGGGCATGCCGACCCCGACCCTCCTCGCGGCGCCGTGGACGGGTGACGGTGACCGCGACCACCGCGCCGCGGGCGAGGTGGCCGAGGAGGCCGCCGCCGCCCACGACGGCGTGACGCTCGTCGAGTACCCGATCTGGATGTGGCACTGGGACGACCCCGCGTCGGCGAGCGGTCCGTGGGACCGTGTCACGGCCCTCCCGGTCCCGCCCGCGCTGCGTGAGCGGAAGTTCATCGCGCTCACGATGTACGCGTCGCAGGTCGGCGCGCTCTCGGACGCCCCGGGCGACGAGGCGATCGTCGACCTCCGTCACCTCGAGCACTTCACGCGCGCGGAGGAGGTCTTCTTCCGCATCGCCGCCACCGAGCGGCCGAGCATCGAGGAGCCCGGAACGACGGCAGCACCCGCCGAGGAGGAGCCCGGAACCACGGCAGCACCCGCCGAGGAGGAGCCCGGAACCACGGCAGCACCGGTCGAGGAGGACCCCAGGACGACCCCCGCACCGGGCGGGGGCGAGGCCGGACCGGCGGACCAGCCGTCGCCGGACGGGTCCGGCTCGCGGACCCGCGCGTCCTCCGAGGCGCACTCCGCGCGCCGACCGGACGGCCGGGACTTCGAGCACGACTGGTACGAGCGCCGGAAGCGGGCCGTCACGATGGCGGCGCTCCCGCGCGAGCGCTGGCGGTCCGCGCTCGAGATCGGCTGCGCGACGGGGTTCCTCACCCGTGAGCTCACGGAGCGGACGGACGCGGTGCTCGGCGTCGACATGGCACGGGCACCCCTCGAGCAGGCCCGCCGCACGGCACCGCGCGCGACGTTCCTCCGCATGACCGTCCCCCAGGAGTGGCCGGACGGGCGCTTCGACCTCGTCGTGCTGTCCGAGGTCGGCCACGACCTGAGCGCCGCCGACCTCGGAACGACGGTCGAGCGGGTGTTCCGGTCCCTCGACCCAGACGGGGTCCTCGTCGCATGCCACTGGCGCCACCCGATCGGCGACGCTGCGCTCGACGGCGACGCCGTGCACGCCCGCCTCCGCGCGCGCTGGCCCCGGTCACCGCTCGTGCACCACGAGGAGGACGACTTCGTCCTCGACGTGTTCCCCGGCCCGGCCGTCCCCTCGGTCGCGCAGGCGTCCGGTCTCGTCCGGTGAGGTGCTGAGCCGAGGTCGACCGCACTGGGGAATCCCATAGGAGCGGGCAACTCCGCGCACAGCACCCCTCCCTACGGTCTCCTCGTCGGCCCCGTCCTGCGACAGCATGACGGTGTTCCCCGCCGGCCCCTGCGAGGAGAACCATGTTCCTGACCTACCTCAGGCGCGAGCTCACGAACCGCAAGAAGCAGACCGTGATCATCGCGATCGGGATGGCGTTGGCCATCGCGCTCGTGATCATCGTGTCGTCGATCTCGAGCGGCGTGAAGGCAGCGCAGTCCACTGTGTTGCAGTCCGTGTACGGCGTCGGCACCGACATCACGGTCACCCAGACCGCGAGCGCCACCACGGACGGCGGCCGCCCGAGCTTCGGCTTCGGCCAGAGCGGCGGTGCCACCGGCAGCGACGGCACCACGAAGCTGTCGAAGTCGCGGCTGTCGGTCACCCGCGGCACCACCGCCATGTCGGACAGCACCGTGACGACGGTCACCTCCACGGCCGGCGTGTCCGCCGCGTCCGGGGTGCTGAACCTCACGAACAGCACGTTCTCGGGTTCCATCGCCCAGCGACAGGACTCGTCCTCCGGCACGTCGGGCTCGTCCGGCTCGTCCGGCACGCGTCAGGCGCCGACGGGCGGTCAGGGCGGCGGGTTCGGCGGTGGGAACTTCAGCATCGACGAGTTCACGGTCACGGGCATCCCGACGAGCAGCAGCACGGTCGGCCCGCTGACGAGCGCCGAGGTGACGAAGGGTCGGGCGCTCAGGGCTTCCGACGCCGGGAAGGACGTCGTCGTGCTCGACACGACGTACGCGAAGACCGAGTCGAAGACCGTCGGCGACACCATCACCATCGGCGACACGACGTTCACCGTGGTCGGCATCGTCGCGTCGACGAGTTCGTCCTCGAGCACCGCATCGGACATGTACATCCCGCTCGACACCGCACAGGAGCTGTCCGGTGAGACCGGCAAGGTGACCTCGGTCTACGTCTCCGCGGCCTCGTCCTCGAACGTCAGCAGCATCAAGACCGCGCTCGAGAAGAAGCTCACCAAGGCGACCGTCTCCACCGAGGCCGACCTCGCATCGAGCGTGTCCGGGTCCCTCTCGACCGCGTCGAGCCTCGTGTCGAACCTCGGCACCTGGCTGTCGATCGTGGTCCTCGCCGCCGCGTTCCTCATCGCCATCCTGTTCACGATCTCCGGCGTGAGCCGCCGCACCCGCGAGTTCGGCACCCTGAAGGCCATCGGCTGGTCCAACGGCCGCATCACGCGGCAGGTCGCCGGGGAGTCGTTCGTCCAGGGCATCATCGGCGGCGTCGTCGGAGCCGTCGCGGGCCTGGTCGGCATCCTCGTCATCGACGTCATCGCCCCCACCATCTCCGCCAGCGCCTCCAGCACCGGCACGAACGGGGCCCGTGGCGCCCCCGGCAGCGGCGGCGGGTTCCCCGGGGCCGCCGCAACCGGCGCGCCGAACGCCGGCACGAGCGGATCCGGTGCGACCTCGGGTGGGTTCGGCGGGGCGGGGGGCTTCGGCGGCGGACAGACGGCCTCGACCACCGACGTCGTGCTGCACGCCCCCGTCACCGTCGAGATCATCCTCGTCGCGATCGGTCTGGCGATCCTCGGCGGGCTGCTCGCCGGTGTCCTCGGCGGCTGGCGGGCCTCCCGGCTCCGCCCGGCAGAAGCACTCCGGAGCGTCGCCTGATGCCCACCGACACGTCCTCGAACCCCTCTCGGATCCCGAGCGCCACCGACCAGTCAGGAGCACCGATGTCCACCACGGACCGCGTCTCGACCATCGCACCCGCCGCAGCACCGGCCAGCGGGAACCGCCCGATGTACCAGCTGAGCGGCGTCGGCAAGACCTACGCCCAGAAGAACAAGAAGGTCACCGCCCTGGCCGGGGTCGACCTCGAGATCCCGACCGGCCAGCTCGTCGCGATCCAGGGTCCGACCGGCGGCGGCAAGTCGACGCTGCTGCAGATGCTCGGCGCGCTCGACCGACCCACGTCCGGGTCCGTCGTGCTCGGCGACCGGGACATCGCCAAGCTCGGCGACGGCGCCCTCACCGAGATCCGGGCATCCGAGATCGGGTTCGTGTTCCAGTCCTTCAACCTCATCCCGACGCTGACCGCCCGCGAGAACGTCGAGACGGCGTTCGCGGGGTCGCTCGCCCGGTCGTCACGTGACGAGATCACCCGGAGCGCGACCGCGGCGCTCGAGTCGGTCGGACTGGGCGAGCGCCTCGAGCACCTGCCCGCCGAGCTGTCCGGCGGCCAGCAGCAGCGTGTCGCGATCGCCCGGGCGCTGGTCAAGAACCCGAAGGTGCTCCTGGCGGACGAACCGACGGGGGCACTCGACGAGGGCACCCGTGACGAGATCATGTCGATCATCGAGGGTCAGTGGAAGGACCGCGGCCTGACGGTCGTCATCGTGACGCACGACTCGTGGGTCGCCCGCCGCGCCGAGCGCCGTCTGCACATCAAGAACGGCCAGGTGCGCGACATCTGACCGTCCCGCACGCACGGCATCTGCGCCGAGATCCCACGACACGCCGCTTCCCCACGACGGGAGGCGGCGTGTCGTGTGATCTCGACGCGGGTCAGTCGACTGGGTAGTCGCAGTAGGCGAACCACGTCGAGCTCGGCGCCCACGGCGGCACGTTCACCGTTCCCTGGCCACCCTGCATCATGGCGACGGTCCGCGGAGCCTCGGTCGTGGTCCCGAGCACGGCGTCGCCGGGGAGCATCCGGAGTTCGACGTCGCGGTCGGCCGGGTGCCCCTGGGTGCCCGTCGGGTACGCCAGGTACAGCAGGTGCCGGCCGTCCGGGGACGGGTGGGGGAACCAGTTCACGCGCTCGTCGTGCGTCAGTTGCTCCGCTCGTTCCGTCAGCGCGGGGTCCTCCGCGGTGCTGTCCGGCACCCCGTCGAGTCGCAACCGTGTCAGCTGCGCGTGCCCGGGCTCGGGCTCCCATCGTTCGGAGTTCCAGAGCAGGGCGGACCCGTCCGGGGCGAACACCACGCCGTCGTCGGCGTGCTCGTCGCGCGTCACGAACGTCGGCTCGCCGGTCGCCGGGTCCACGAGCGCGACGTCCGTCGACCACACGCCGTCGTCCGACAGCTCGCCGACGATCGCCGCGAGCGAGGACCCGTCGGGCGCGATGCCGTGCAGGTAGAACTTGCGGCGGACCGGCGCGGCGGCGGCGTCGGTGATGCGCTCGGCAGGCTCGGCCGCGGTGCCCTCGGGCAGTGCGACGCGGTAGAGGTCGCCGTCGCGGGCGGAGACCACGATCGAGGTGCCGGACGGATCGAGCACGTGGTCGTTGTTGATCTCCGGGACACCGTCCATCGGGACCCGCGCCAGGTCGTTCTCGTCGAGGACCACGCCGGTCCGCGGCACGGGGAGCGTGAAGAGGTCGCCGTCGCCGTTGAGCACGAGCCGTTCGTCCGAGGTCCCCGCCCGGTCGATCCACACGTTCGGCGCCTCGACGAGCACGCGGTCACTCACGAACACGACGCGGTCCTCGCCGGTCGTCACGTCGACCACGTGCACCCGGCTCGTCTGTCCGGGCCGCAGCTGCCGCCCGCGCGGCTCACTCGTGCTGTCGTCGCTCATGGTCTCCATCCTCTCCTGGTCCGCCGCCGTCCGTCGGTTGCTCGGACGCGCCGTGCGGAGACAGGTCGGTCTGTCCCGCCGGCTCCGGACCGTCGCGCCAGCGACGGGGCGACCGTGCCGGGAGGGACGGTGCGGGTCCGACCCGCACCGTCCCTCCGCGAGTGGCTCGTCCCTACTTGACGGCGCCTGCGGTCAGACCGGCGACGAACTGCCGCTGGACGATGAGGAACGCGACGACGACCGGGATGCTGACCACGAGCGAGGCGGCCATGATCTGGTTCCAGTACACGTTCGTCTGGGTCGAGTACTGCTGCAGGCCCACGGCGAGGGTCTGCGAGTTCCCGTTCGTCAGGACGGACGCGAACAGCACCTCACCCCAGCTCGTCATGAACGAGTAGATCGCGACGGCCACGATGCCCGGTCGCGCGGCCGGCAGGATCACCCGGAACAACGCCCCGAGCGGACCCGACCCGTCCACCATGGCGGCCTCGTCGAGATCGCGCGGGATGGTCTCGAAGTAGCCGGCGAGCATCCAGATCGAGAACGGCAGCACGAACGTCAGGTACGTGATGATCAGGCCGAGCTGGGTGCCGACGAGCTGGATGCCGAGCAGCTGGTCCAGGTTGACGAAGATGAGGTACAGCGGCAGCAGGAACAGCACGCCGGGGAACATCTGGGTCGCCAGGATCGAGGTGGTGAACGTGCTGCGACCGCGGAACGTCCACCGCGACACCGCGTAGGCGGCGAAGATCGCGATGGCGAGCGAGAACAGCGTCGCGATCGAGCAGACGACAAGGCTGTTCACGAAGTAGGTCGCCAGCGGCACCGTGGTCCAGATGTCGATGAACGGCTGGAAGGTGAGGTGTGTCGGGATCCACGTGAACGCGCCCTGCACGTCACCGAGCGGCTTGAGGGCCGAGGTGATCATGACGTACAGGGGCACGATCGTGAAGATCGACAGCAGGACGATGACGATGACGCGGAACGTCTTGGAGCCAGTTGTCTCACGCACGCTGGGACCTCCGGTTGGTGAAGAGCAGGTAGGCGCTCGTGACGATGAGCAGGAACAGCAACAGCAGCACGCTCATCGCGGCACCGGAGCCGAAGTTCCACGTGATGAACGAGGCGTTGTAGATGTGGAACGAGATGAGGTCCGCGGCCGGCGGCTGCGCGGTCGAGCCGAACAGCACGTAGGGCGTGTTGAAGTCGTTGAACGTCCAGAGGAACATCACGAGGACCAGGGTGACGTTGACCGACCGCACCATCGGCAGGGTGATGCTGCGCCACTGCCGGAACGGCTTGGCGCCGTCCACCGAGCTCGCCTCGTAGACGTCCTGCGGGATCGACTGCAGGCCTGCCATGAGCATGAGGAACGCGAACGGCCACAGCCGCCAGATGGCGACGATCACGATCGCGACGAACGCGTTGTTGCCGATCAGCCAGAACGGACCGTGCGCCATGAGGTGCAGCTGGTCGACGAGGATGTGGTTGATCGCGCCGGTGTCGCGCTGGAACATGAACTTCCAGGCGATGATGCCGGCGTAGAGGGGCAGCGCGTAGGGCACCAGGAACAGCGTGCGGAACAGGGAGCGTCCGCGGAACTCGCGCTGCAGGGCGACCGCCGCGGCCATGCCGAGGACCCACGCGAACCCGACCACCAGGACGGTGAACCCGCACGTCACCAGGAACGAGTTGAGCAGGCTCTTGCCGATCGCCTGGTTGAAGTCGAGCGCGACGCTGTAGTTGTGCAGGCCCGCCCACGGTGCGCTCGACCAGTTGGCGATGAAGTACTTGGTGAGCTGGACGAGGCTGATCCAGATGCCGGTGAGCATCGGGACGATGTGGATGAGCAGCTCGAACAGGATCGCGGGAGCCAGGAGCACGTACGGCAGCCACTGCCCGTGACGGCGCCGCTTGGGCGGCTTGTTCGCGAGCGTGGACCGTGAGTCGGTCGTCAGCTCCGCAGCTCGGGACGACTCGGGGAGGACCGTCGTTGACATGTGGATCACCTTCCGGCGGGTGCAGGGATGGGAAGGGGCGGCGCCCCGGGCGATGGCACCATCGCCCGGGGCGCCGTCGGGATCAGCCGTTGGCCTGGGACACCTGGTCCTGCGCGGTCTGCAGCGCCGACTTGATCTGGCTCGTCGACACCGTGCTGCCGGTGGCGATCTTGGCGAACATGTCGTTCATCGACTTGCCCACGGTGGACTCGTACTGGTCCTCGGCCGGCACCAGCGGCAGCGGCTTCGCCATCGTGTTGTAGATGTTGAGGAACGTCTTCGTCTCGGCGGACAGGTCCGTCGCGTTCGCGGCGCTCTTGAGCACCGGCAGGGCCGCGTACGGCTTGTCGAGGGTCGCCTGGGTGCTCTCGCTCGTCATGAACTTGACGAACTTGAGCGCGCCGTCCTTGTTCTTCGTGTTCTTGAAGATGGACAGGTTGATACCGGCCGGGAAGCTCGCGATCTGCTTCGCACCCGTCGGCGCCGGGAAGGGCACCACACCGTACTTGTCGGCGGACATGCCGTTCGACTGGATGGTGGCGTCGGCGTTGTTCTGGTTGAGGATCATCGCCGCCTTGCCCTTGGCGAAGTCCGACGTCGACTGCGTCGCGTTGTCGTACTGGGCGTTCGAGGTGTTCACGGCCTTCTGGGTCTGCATCAGGTCGAGGTACCGCTTGATGCCGTTGACGTTCGCGGTCGAGGTGAACGTCGGGTCACCCTTGCTGTTGAACCACTGGCCACCGTTCTGCGCCGAGTTGATGAACGCGAAGTGCGCGTTCTCGGTGTAGGAACCCGCGGCGAGGGAGAACCCGTACTGACCCTTGGCCGGGTCGGTGAGCTTCTGCGCGTCGCTCGTCAGTTCCTCCCACGTCGTCGGCGGCTTGAGACCGGCGGCGGCGAACATGGCCTTGTTGTAGAAGAGGCCGTAGGCGAGGCCGTAGAGCGGGACGCTCGTCACGGTCTTGCCGGGGGCACCACCGGTGGACAGCGGCACCTTGCCGAACTTGTCCGAGCCGCCGATCGCCTTCATCGCCGAGCTGTCGAACGGCATGAACGCGCCGGTGGCCTGGAGCGAGGTCGCCCAGGTGTTGCCGATGTTGACCACGTCCGGGCCCTGGCCACTCGTGACCGCGGTCTGGATCTTGTTCTGCAGGTCGTTCCACCCGATGACCTGGAGGTTCACCTTGATCCCGGTCTGCTTGGTGAACTTGGCCAGCTCCGGCGTGAGCACCTCCTTGTCGTTCTGGAGGCTCGTGCCCTGGTTGCTCGCCCAGTAGGTGAGCGTCTTGCCGTCGCTGCTGGAGGATCCGGATGAACCGGAGGAGGAACAGGCCGCGAGGCCCGTGACCATCAGTGCGCCTGCGGCGGCGACGGCCAGTGCGCGGAATGTGGTGCGCATGACTCTCTGCTTTCTCGTCGTTGAGTGGGAGGTGCTATCGGGAAGGGAAAAGAAGGGAAACGGAAGTTCGGGGCCCGCGCGGCCGTCGGTGTCGGCCGCGCGGGTCGGGGTCAGGCGAGCGTCGACGCCGCGGGGTCGAAGTCCTCGGGGAGGACGGGACTCGAGGACACCGTGCTCTCGACGCGGACGGGGCCGTGCTGCTCGGCGGCCTCGGCGATCGAGACCATGACGTCGAGCACGTGGAACGCCAGCGCACCGGGGACGCGTTCCGGCACGTCGGCGCGGATCGCGCGAGCGAGCTCGACGACGCCGGTCCCCCGCGTGTAGGTCGACCCCGTGGCGGGGATGACCTCGGGCTCCTCGGAGCCGGCGGTCCAGAGCTTCGTGTCCCCGTCGAACATGTTCGGGTCGGGGAACACCACGGTGCCCGTCTCGCCCGAGACCTCGACGAACCCGGCACGCGGCTGGGCCGACTCGAAGCTGAAGATGCTCTGCGCGCTGCCACCGTTCTCGAACTCGATGAGCGCCGAGTAGTGCGTCGGGACCTCGACCGGGAACTCCGTGCCGGCCTTCGGCCCGGACCCGATCACACGGGTGGCGCGGGCCTTCGACGCGGTTGCGCTCACCTGCGCGACCGGGCCGAACACCTGGACGAGCGTCGTGAGGTAGTACGGGCCGATGTCGAACAGCGGGCCACCGCCGAACGCGAACAGGAACTCGGGGCTCGGGTGCCAGGACTCGGGGCCAGGGCTCTGCATGATCGTCAACGCGTTGAGGGGCGTGCCGATCGCGCCACCGGCGATGGTGCGGAGGGACGTCTGGAGCCCGGCGCCGAGGAACGTGTCCGGCGCGACGCACACGCGCTTGCCCGCGGCGTGGGCCGCCTCGACGAGGGCGCGGCCGCTCTCGCGGTCGAGGGCGTACGGCTTCTCGCCCCAGACGTGCTTGCCGGCCTCGAGTGCCTTGGTGGCGACCTCGACGTGGGCGGCGGGGATGGTCAGGTTCACGACGATCTCGATGTCGTCGATGGCGAGGAGTTCATCGACCGTGCCGGAGCCGGGGACGTTCCACTTCTCGGCCTGTGCCGCCGCACGCGGCAGGTCGATGTCCGCGATGAACAGGACCTCGAGGTCGGGGAAGACGGTGAGGTTGGAGAGGTACTGGTCGCTGATCACGCCGGCGCCGATGACGCCGACGCCGACCCGGCCGGTGCGTGCGGCGCTCATGCCTGGACCCCCGTGAGGAAGGCGTGGCTGTCGGCGACGGCCTGGAACACGTCGCCCTCGTGGTCGTCGAGTTCGATGACCTGCTGGGCCTGCGGCGCCGCAGCGATGATCTCGCGGACGGGCATGATGCCGTTGCCGACCGCGACCTGGGCCTTGTCGTTCTTCGTCCCGTCACCGTCCTTGACATGCAGGAACCGGACCTTGTCACCGAGCTTGCCGAGGATCTCGACCGCGGAGTCACCCCCGACCTGGCACCAGTACGTGTCGAGCTCGAGCACGACGTCGTCGTGCAGGGCGTTCGCGAACACCTCGTAGGCGGAGACGCCGTCGATGCGGTGCTCGAACTCGAACGCGTGGTTGTGGTACCCGAGGGCCAACCCGTGGTCCGCTGCCCGTGCGGCGACGGCTCCGAGCTCGCGGGCCATCGCCTCGACGTCCTCGCGGGTGGTCCAGCGCGCCTCGTCGATGTGCGGGTCGATGAGCGTGGTGAGGCCGACGGTGACGCTCGCGCTGAGGATGCGATCGAGGTCGAGGCCGGCGTCGCCGAGGAGGCGAGCGTGACCGCTCGGCGCGGTGAGGCCCGTGGCCTGCAGCGCCTCGGCGTACTCGTCCGCGCGGTCGACGTAGCCGGCGAGCTCGATGTTCGTGAACCCGATGTCGGCGATGCGCCGCAGGGTTCCGGGTAGATCGGTCGCGATGGCGTCCCGGACGGTGTAGAGCTGGACCGAAAGCGGTGGGGTCACCTGGTTCTCCTCGTCGAGTGGTGCGGTACCGGCCGGTGTCGGTCCTCCTCCGCGAGGGGCGCCGGCGCTGGCCGCAGGTCACACTACGAGCACTTCTGCCGAGCGTCAAGCAGAAGTCCCATGTCGCTCGGCGATCTTGCTTGCTGCCGCCGTCGTTAGTGTGGTTCACTCCGACCATGGTCGATCTGACGCGTGCGGCAGCGCCGCCCACCGTCGGGGCGAGTGAGCTGTTCCAGATCCTGCGGGACGGCGTCCCCCGTACCCGCGCCGAGCTCGCCGCCCGCACCGGGCTGTCCCGCTCGACCGTCAGCGTGCGCCTCGACGCGCTCGTCGAGGTCGGCCTCGTCGGCCCGCTCGACACCGCTGTCTCGACGGGCGGACGGCCACCCGCGCAGATCGCACTCCGACCGACCGCGCGGGTCGTCGCCGCCGCCGACCTCGGTGCCTCCCACGGGCGTGTCGCGCTGACTGACCTCATGGGCAACCGCCTCGCGATGGACGAGGCCCGGATCGACATCGCCGAGGGGCCCGTCCCGATCCTCGAGTGGCTCGTCGGGCGCCTGGACCTGCTGCTCGACCGGATCGGTCGCCGCCGCGAGGACGTCGTCGCCATCGGGATCGGTCTGCCGGGCCCGGTCGAGTTCTCCACCGGACGCCCCGCCAATCCGCCGATCATGCGCGGCTGGGACGGCTTCGACGTCCCCGGATGGGTGCGCCAGCACATCGACACCCACGTGCTCGTCGACAACGACGTCAACATCGCGGCGCTCGGCGAACGGGAGCACGCGTGGCCGGACGTCGACCACATGATGTTCGTCAAGGTCGCCACCGGTATCGGCTCCGGCATCGTGTCCGAGGGCCGCCTCCAACGTGGCGCACAAGGCACCGCAGGCGACATCGGGCACGTCCGCGTCGCCCGCGCGGGCGAGGTCCCCTGCCACTGCGGCAACACGGGCTGCCTGGAGGCCGTCGCCTCCGGTCCGGCGATCGCCCGCGCGCTGCGCGCGAAGGGCCACGACGTCACGTCGAGCGAGGACATCCTCGCGCTCGTCGCCCGCGCGGACATCGACGCGATCGGCGCCGTCCGGCAGGCCGGCCGCGACATCGGCGAGGTCCTCGCCACGTGCGTCTCGCTCATGAACCCGGCCGTCATCGCGCTCGGCGGGTCGATGGCGCAGGCGGGGGAACACCTCCTGGCCGGCGTGCGCGAGGTCGTCTACTCCCGTTCCATGCCGCTCGCGACCTCGCACCTGGTCATCGCGCAGTCCCGCGCGGGCTCCGCCGCCGCGTTGCACGGCGCGTCCGCCCTGGCGATCGACTACGCGCTCTCCCCGGCAGGGATCGACGAGATGGTGGCCGTGGGCGAGGATCGCCGCCTCGTGTCCTCCTGACCGTCCCGGCGCGAGGGACAATGGTCGCGTGACCATCGTGCAGCCGACGCTCTCCCTCTGGGACGACGACGACGCGTACGACCGGTTCACGGTCCTCCGCGACCACACCGCGCGCATCCTGGCCGACGCGACCGACCGCGTCGGCTGGCTCCGTGCCCGCGCGGCCGGGATCACCGCGACCGACGTCGCCCGGCTCGCGTCCCTCCACGCCGTGGAGGCCGTGGTCGCCGACAAGCGCTACGGCTCACGGTTCTCGGGCAACGCGTTCACGGACCACGGTCGCGAACGCGAACCGGTGATCGCCGCCTGGGTCGCCGCCACGCACGGCATCGAACCGTCGAGCGCCCTGTTCCACGCCCGCACGAACCGAGCCCACCTCGCCACACCGGACGGCGTCGGACACGATCACCAGGGTCGTCTGGTGCTCGCCGAGATCAAGACGACGTCGACGGGCTGGCGTCGGATCCCCCGCCACTACCTGCGGCAGATCTGGTGGCAGCAGTACGTGCTCGGCGCTGAGCGCACGCTGTTCGTGTGGGAACGACACGACGACTTCGTGCCCGTCGCCGACGAGCCCGAGTGCCGCTGGGTGGATCGCGACGACGACCAGATCCGCGGGCTCGTCGAACTCGCCGACCTCGTGCTCGACCGCCTCCGCGTCGCCCGGAGCTGACGCCGGGGCTACCGCCGCTCGACGCGGAGGAGCCGCACCCGCGCCACCCGCGCGACGACGATGCCGATGAGGGTGATGAACACCCCGATCGCCACACATGCGATCGCCACGACGCCGTAGCCCTGCCGCGGATCGAGGAACGGGTACGGCACCCAGCCGTCGGTGCCGCCCCGGACGAGGACCACGCCGAGCCAGACCGCGGGGTAGACGAGGAACCACGGAACGCGCCGCAGCGAGATCGGACGTCGGTCGTCGACGAAGAGCCAGTCGAGTGCCAGGTAGAGCGGCACCCAGCGGTGCAGGACGTCGTTCGACCAGGCGAGCCCGAACGCGCCGAGCGGGACGTGCACGAGGAGGGTGTTGTACACGACGCCCGTCGTGGCCATGTACGTCGTGGCAGCGGCGCGCACGAACGTCAACCGGCTCGTCGACCGTCCACGCGCGGCGAGCACCACGACCGCGACGAGCACCACCGCGGCCACGCAGTTCGACTGGATGGTGAAGTACCCGAAGAAGTCCCACGGTCGGAACACGTCCCCGCGCACGAGCACCACGAGCTGTCCCACCACCGCGGTCACGATCGCGATCGCGACGACGAGCCGGACGGCGGACACGACGGTGAGGCTGGTGCGCACGTGGCTCACAGTAGTGGCCCCGGCTGCTGCACCGGGCCTCCCGACAGCTGCCTGTGGACGTCTGCGGAGCGCGGGCGGTGCTGTGGGCGGACGGTCCCTGTCGGCGGATGGTCCCCGGCGGCTCGGACGGCGCAGGAACGCGGAACGGCCCACACCGCGTGCAGCGGTGTGGGCCGTTCGGGTCCTCCGGGACTCAGCCGATCGCGTTGACGTCGAGCGGGATGCCCGGGCCGAACGTCGTCGAGATGGCGCCCTTCGTGATGTAGCGGCCCTTCGAGGCGCTCGGCTTGAGGCGGACGACCTCGTCGAGTGCGGCGGTGAGGTTCTCGTTCAGCTGCTCCGGCGTGAACGAGGCCTTGCCGACGACGAAGTGCACGTTGGCGTGCTTGTCGACGCGGAACTCGATCTTGCCGCCCTTGATGTCGTTCACCGCACCCGCGACGTTCGGGGTGACGGTGCCCGTGCGGGGGTTCGGCATGAGACCACGCGGGCCGAGGACGCGGCCGAGACGACCGACCTTGCCCATGAGTTCCGGCGTCGCGACGGCGGCGTCGAACGAGGTGTAACCGCCGGCCACCTTCTCGATGAGCTCGTCGCCACCGACCTCGTCGGCACCCGCGGCGATGGCGGCCTCGGCCGCCGCACCCGTCGCGAAGACGATGACCCGGGCGGTCTTGCCGGTGCCGTGCGGGAGGATGACGGTGCCGCGCACCATCTGGTCCGCCTTGCGGGGGTCGACGCCGAGCTTCAGCGCGACCTCGACGGTCGAGTCGAACTTGCTCGAGCCGGTCTCGCGCGCGATGTCGACGGCCTCGGACGGGGTGTAGTACCGGTCGGCCTCGATCTTCGCGGCCGCGGCCCGGTAGGCCTTGGAATTCTTCGCCATGGTGGTTCTCCTAGTCGAGAGTGTGGTTGACGAGCCTGGCGAGGCTCTCCCACGGGGGTGTCGGAAGGGGTGCGGGGCCTCAGGCCTCGACGGTGATGCCCATGGAGCGGGCGGTGCCGGCGATGATCTTCGCCGCGGCGTCGACGTCGTTGGCGTTGAGGTCGGCCTGCTTCGTCTCGGCGATCTGACGGACCTGGTCCATCGAGATGCGCGCGACCTTGACCGTGTGCGGGGTCGCGGACCCCTTCTGGATCCCGGCGGCCTTCTTGATGAGCTCGGCGGCCGGCGGGGTCTTGAGGACGAACGTGAACGAGCGGTCCTCGTACACGGTGATCTCGACCGGGACGACGTTGCCGCGCTGGGACTCGGTCGCCGCGTTGTAGGCCTTGCAGAACTCCATGATGTTCACGCCGTGCTGACCGAGCGCGGGACCGATCGGCGGGGCGGGGTTGGCCGCGCCGGCGTTGATCTGCAGCTTGATCAGGCCCGTGACCTTCTTCTTCGGAGCCATGTCTCTTCCTTCTCCTGGGTTCGAACGCACGGGGACCCGTGCACTCTCCCGCTCGTCCGGCCGTTCCGGACCGCGGTGGCGAGCTCGGTCCGCGATACGGATCCGAGCCCAAACTCGAACAGTCTACTAGAGCTTCGTCACCTGGTCGAAGCTGAGTTCGACCGGCGTCTCGCGCTCGAACAGCGAGACGAGGACCGTGAGCTTGCCGCTCTCCGGCTTGATCTCGGAGATCGACCCCGGCAGACCCGCGAACGAGCCCTCCTTGATGGTGATCGTCTCGCCGATCTCGAAGTCGACCTCGGCGGGGGTGACGCGCTGTGCCGCGGCACCACCCTTCGCGCCGCCCTTGGCCGGGGCCACCTCGGCCACCTGCACCAGGCTCTTCAGCATGCCGAAGGCCTCGTCGAAGCGGAGCGGCGTGGGGTTGTGCGCGTTGCCGACGAAGCCCGTGACGCCCGGCGTGTGACGCACGACCGACCAGCTGTCCTCGTCGAGGTCCATGCGGACGAGCACGTAACCCGGGATCCGGACACGCGTGACGAGCTTGCGCTGGCCGTTCTTGATCTCGACGACGTCCTCCATCGGGACCTCGACCTGGTAGATCGCGTCCTCCATGGACATCGACACCATGCGGTTCTCGATGTTGGACTTCACACGACGCTCGAAGCCCGCGTAGGAGTGGATGACGTACCACTTGCCCGGCTTCATCCGGAGCTCGGCCTTGAACGCCTCGTACGGGTCGACCTCGACCTCGTCCTCGTCCTCGTCGCCCAGCGCGTCGGCGGCCTCCTCGGCGGCCAGGTCCGCGTTGGCGGCGACGAGGTCTCCCTCGGCCTCCTCGGCCTCGAGCTCGAGCTCTTCCTCGTCCTCCACCGCCTCGACGGCGGCCTCGGCCTCTTCCGGCGTGTCGATCTCGAGCGCGTCGTCGACGATCGCGTCGGCCTCGGGGTCGCGCGACTCGGCGAGGGCGGCGAGCGCCTCGTCGAACGCGTCGCCGTCGGTCGCGCCGGTGGCGAGGGCCTCGTCCTCGTCCTCGACGGACATGGCGCGCTCCTCGGCGGACTCGATCGAGCGACCTTCGGAGGTCTCGACGTTGCCTTCCTGGTTCTCCTCGACCTCGGAGCCCTGCTCGGCGGCGGTCGAGAGGTCGATGTCGTCGCGAGCGCGAGAGTTGTCAGACACTGTCGGTTCTTTCCGTTCGGTTGGCGGATCGGGTGTTCGTTCGGTCCGGTCCGGCGGTGCGGCGCGGCCCCGGGGAGCCGACACGGATCAGGACTCCGCTCCGGAGCCCGTGGTGGTCGTCAGGAGGTCGCGCCGTTCCCGAAGACGTAGCCGACGCCCCACCCGAACACGAAGTCGAGCACGGACACGAGCACCATCATCACGACGACGAAGACGAGCACGACACCGGTGTAGCTGAACAGCTCACGACGCGTCGGCGTGACGACCTTGCGGAGTTCAGCGATCACCTGGCGGATGAACAGCGCGACGGCGGCGACGGGACCGCGACGCTTCTCGCGGTCACGCTTCGCCTTGGTGACGACGTCGTCGGTCGTCGTCGTCTCCAGGTCTCTTCTCGCCACTTCACACCCTTCGGAGGCCAGATCGCAGACGGTGCGCCTGCTGACCCGTCGTCCGGTCCGCACCGGATCGTGCGGACCGAGCTGCAGGGCGGACAGGACTCGAACCTGCAACCTGCGGTTTTGGAGACCGCTGCTCTACCAATTGAGCCACCGCCCTTCGGAAGGGCTCGCCCTTCCGTCGGTGAGGGAATCCATCCGCTCGACCGTGTCACCCTACCGGGTGCCCGACCGAGGGGCGATCACACGGCGAAGAGGCGCGCGAGAGCGTGGCGGATTCCGACCACCGCGCATCAGTCTACGGGAGCGGCGGAGGCGGTGTCCACTCGGGTGCCTCCAGCCGGGCGGGGCGCCCCGGTAGGCTGACCGCGTGAGCACCGAAGCCCCCCGTTCCGCGCCCCGCATCGCCTCCCGTGTCGCCGCCATCGCCGAGTCGGCGACGCTCAAGGTCGACGCCAAGGCGAAGGCGCTCAAGGCCGAGGGGCGCCCGATCGTGTCGTTCGCGGCGGGCGAGCCCGACTTCGCGACGCCGCAGCACGTGGTCGACGCCGCCGTTGACGCCGCCCGCGACCCCCGCAACCACCACTACACACCGGCCGCCGGGCTGCCCGAGCTGCGGGAGGCGATCGTGGCGAAGACCCGGACCGTGTCCGGCGCGGACGTCACCGCCGGACAGGTGATCGTCACGAACGGTGGCAAGCAGGCGGTCTACCAGGCGTTCGCGACCCTCGTCGACGTCGGCGACGAGGTCCTCCTGCCCGCCCCCTACTGGACCACCTACCCCGAGGCGATCCGTCTCGCGGGCGGCGTGCCGGTCGAGGTCTTCGCCGGGAGCGACCAGGACTACCTCGTCACGGTCGAGCAGCTCGAGGCCGCCCGCACCGACCGCACGAAGGTGCTCCTGTTCTGCTCGCCGTCCAACCCCACGGGCGCGGTGTACTCCCCCGAGCAGACCCGCGCGATCGGCGAGTGGGCGCTCGAGCACGGCATCTGGGTGATCAGCGACGAGATCTACCAGGACCTCGTCTACGACGGCACGGTCGCGACGGGGATCCTCGCCGCCGTGCCGGCGCTCGCGGACCAGACGGTGCTCGTCAACGGCGTCGCGAAGACCTACGCGATGACCGGCTGGCGCGTCGGGTGGATGATCGGTCCGGCGGACGTCGTCCGTGCCGCCGGGAACCTGCAGTCGCACCTCTCATCGAACGTCTCGAACGTCTCGCAGCGTGCGGCGATCGCCGCGCTCACCGGCCCGCAGGAGCCCGTCGTCGCCATGCGCGAGGCCTTCGCCCGTCGGCGCCGACTCATCGTCGACGGTCTCAACGCCATCCCCGGGTTCACCACGCCCACGCCGCAGGGCGCCTTCTACGTCTACCCGGACGTCACGGCGCTGCTCGGCCGCACCTGGCGGGGCGTGACGCCGACCACGTCCCTCGAGCTCGCGGACATGATCCTGGACGAGGCCGAGGTCGCCGTCGTGCCCGGGGAGGCGTTCGGACCGAGCGGGTACCTGCGCCTGTCCTACGCACTCGGCGACGACGACATCCGCGAGGGCGTCGCACGTCTGACGCGCCTGTTCTCCTGATCCCCCGCGGCCCGCGCCCCGACGAACGGGTCACCGGCCGGGAGGCCCGACACGTGCCCGGAACGTGCGTCCCGGCGAGCGGTCAGTCCGGCACCGAGTCGAGCAGGTCACCGACCACGACGGGTTCCGGCACGAGGGCGACGCCGAACCGGGTCATGACCATCGTCTGGACGTAGCGCGCGAGCTCGGCGACCTCGCTCGCGCTGGCGCCACCGCGGTTCGTCAGCGCGAGCGTGTGCTTCGACGACACGGCGGCCCGCGACCCGGGCAGGGCGAACCCGCGGTGCACGCCGGCGTGTTCGATGAGCCAGGCCGCGCTGAGCTTCACCCGCTCGTCGGGGACCGTCGGGGGCGCCGCCGGAGCCGACCCGAGCGGGACGACCGCCGGAGCGGCGTCCGGTGCGACCGGCCAGCGCGGTGCGTCGAGCGGCAGGGTCGCGGCGAACGTGGGCGACACGATCGGGTTCGTGAAGAACGACCCCGCGCTCGCGGTGTCCGCGTCCGTCGGGTCGAGCACCATGCCCTTCGCGGCGCGGAGGCCGAGCACCGCCGACCGGACCGCGGTCGGGGCGACGGCCGCGCCGAGCTCCACGGCGAGCGCGGTCGCGAGCTGCGGGTACCGCACGGGGACGCCACGGCCGTCGGCGAGACCGAGGCGGAACTCGACGGTGAGCACGACCCCCCGGCGTCCGCGCTTGAACACGCTCGTGCGGTATCCCAGGCCCAGTTCGTCGACGGGGAGCCAGGCCCGCTCTCCGGTGTCGGCGTCGAGGAACTCCACCGCGGCGAGGACGTCGCCGACCTCGACGCCGTACGCGCCGACGTTCTGCACGGGACTGGCACCCGTCGTCCCGGGGATCCCGGAGAGCGCCTCGAGTCCGGTCCAGCCGCGTTCGACGGTCCGGGCGACCAGGTCGTCCCAGGGTTCGCCCGCCGCGACGCGGAGCCGGACGGCGTCCGAACCGTCCGGGACGACCTCGACCCCGCGGGTCCGGACCAGCAGGACCGTTCCGGGGAACCCGGCGTCGGCGGCGAGCAGGTTGCTCCCGCCGCCCACCACGAGCCAGTCGTCGCCGTCGGCCCAGGTCCGTCGGGCCGCCTCGACCAGCCCGTCGGTCGTCGCACACACGACGAGCCGGGTCGGACGGCCGCCGACGCGCAGGGTCGTGAGCTCCGCGAGTGCGGTCACCGACTCGGTCAGCGGAACACCACCCACACCTGGGCCTTGCCGAGCACGGTGACGCCCGCCGCGGTGACCGTGAGGTCGATGCGCTCCGGGCGGCCGTCGTCGTCGAGCAGCCCGATCGTCGCGACGACCGTGACGTCGGCGCCGCCCTCGGCGTCGACGACCACGGGACGGGTGAAGCGCACCCCGTACTCGCGGACCCACCCGCGGTCACCGAGCCACTCGGCGACCGGCTGCACGGCGAGCCCCATCGTGAGCATGCCGTGCGCGAGCACACCGGGGAGCCCGACCGCCGCGGCGACGTCGTCGCGGTAGTGGATCGGGTTGAAGTCGCCGGAGGCCCCCGCGTACCGCACGAGGGCATCGCGCGTCAGGTGCACCGTCCGCTCGGCCACGACGGCACCGACCTCGCTCGCGCCGGTGGTGTCGACCGTGCTCATGCGACGTCCCCCCGCACGACCAGGGTCGACGTGGCGGTCACGACGTGGGCTCCCGAAGCGTCGACGACGGCGGACTCCGCCGTGACCATCGCGTTGCCGCCGAGGGTCTTGACCCCCGTCACCGTCAGGGTGGCCGTGAGTTCGTCGCCGGCGACGATGGGTCGCTCGTAGCGGAAGCGCTGCTCGCCGTGCACGACCCGCGCGAAGTCGATCCCCGCGTCCGGCTCGGCGAGGAGCTGCGCGAGCGTGGCCTCCTGCACGACGACCGCGAACGTGGCCGGCGCGACGACGTCGGGGTACCCGGCGGCGCGGGCGGCCGCGGCGTCGAGGTGGACGGGGGCGGTCGCGAAGACGGCGCGAGAGAACTCACGGACCTTCTCGCGACCCACGAGGTACGGCGCTGCCGGCGGGAACGTCCTGCCGACGAGCTCGGGGTTCACTGACACCCGGGCAGTCTACCGAGGACCGCGTGCGCGGCACCCTGCCCGGCTCGGAGCCAGTGAACGAAGACAGTTGTCCCGTGCGCGCACGGCTTCTCCGCGTGCGCGCTCCCCGGCGGTCCCGACGTCCGTCCCGCTCCTAGGATTCCGGGGCAGGAAAGCGAGGGCGAGTGACGCAAGTGTCGGGGCAGCCCCGGTCGACGGAAGAGGACGGTGTCCCCACCGGTCGGCAGGCGAGCACGGACCACGTGGGGTCCGATCACGTGCGCGTGCTCCGTCTCCGCCACGTGGTCAGCCCCGAGGACCACGGGAGCGATCACCACCTCCTGCTCCTCCCGCCCGGCGATCACGATCTCCCCGCGACGCTCGACGTGCTCGAGGCGGTCTCGATCCAACTCGCCGTCCTGCACCGCGTGGCACGGACGACCACGGGCAACGAACGACTCCGGCTCCCCCGTCAGCCCGCGCGCCCCGTCGGCACCGCCCTGGCTCGCTACTGGGCCAGTGCCGCAGCACACGCCCGTGCCGCGGCAGCGCTGCCCGGCGTGGAGGCCGGCAGCATCGTCCGGACGACGGCCGAGGAGTCCCTGGCGGCGGCCACCATCGCGACCTTCGAGCTCGCGCCGGTCGACGCCGGGCTGACCGAGGCCCCCTTGGCGGTCCGGCGCGCGGTGGCGTTCATGGAGGAGCACGCCGGCGCACCGATCACGATCACGGACGTCGCCGCGGCCGCGCACATGAGCGTCCGCGGACTCCAGAGCGCCTTCCGCCGCGCGCTCGGGTCGACCCCGCTCGAGTACCTGCGGTCCTACCGCCTCCGGAGCGCACACGCCGACCTGGTGGCCGCGGATCCGTCCCGCGGCGACTCGGTGGCGGCGATCGCGACGCGGTGGGGCCTCATGCACGCCGGGCGGTTCTCGCAGCGCTACCGCGAGCGCTTCGGCGAGTCGCCGATGACGACGTTGCACCGCTGAACCAGCACGTTCGGGACCGTGGTGCCCGCACCACGCCTCGTCAGTGCCGCAGGGTCTCGCCCGGCGACCGGCCGTACTCCTCGCGGTAGGCACGACTGAACCGGCCAGCGTTGCCGAACCCCCAGCGCCCCGCGATCTCGGTGACGGTCGCGCCGGTCCCCGGATTTGCTGCCTCCAGTTCCTCGTGAGCGGCGGCGAGCCGAGCCCGCCGGAGATGGTCGAGCGGCGTCGTGTCGAGGTGCCGACGGAACGCGAGCTGGAGTCCGCGCACCGACATCCGGGCCTCCGCGGCGATGTCGGCCACGCTCATCGGACGGCCGGGGTCGTCCTCGATGAACCGGACGGCGCGCCGCACGGACGACGGGAGCGAACCCGTCCCGCGGACCGTGCCCGACACGACCTCGATCGGGAACGTGTGGAGCGCGGCACCGATGAGCGCGCGGAACGCCTGCTGCCGGACCAGGTCGAAGCCGCCCGACAACTCGTCCTCGCCATCGTCCATGACTCCGCTCGCAGCGAAGTCGACCACGCTGGACCAGAGCGCCGCCGCCGCGGCCGACACGGGCGCCGTGCCGTGGAACCGGACGACCGCCGTCTCGGCGCCGAGGTGCTCCGCGGCGAGCCGCTCGACCGCGGCCGTGGTGACGTTCACGACGAGGAGTCGCGAGTCCTCCGCGTGGCTGCGGACGGCGCCGTGCCACAGGGACGGGCCGGCGGTGGGTCCGGTGTCGACGTTGTCGTAGCGGCCCTCGAGCGTGTGGACGATGCTGAAGCCGTCCGTCAGATCGCTGGCGAGGTCCATGATCGATCCGAAGCGGATCCGGGCGAAGGTGACGTCCTGGTCTCCGTCGACGTGTTGGGTGAACCGGAAGCCACCTCCGGCGGGCACGTCCTGCACCCGCACCGTCGGGTAGACCGTGCGGAGCGCCGCCAAGGCCTCGTCCGGATCGCTCGTGTCGAAACGCGCGTGGATGAGGGCCATGATCCATCCTGCCTGTCGGTCGCACCGCGACTGCAGGGGATGGAGCGGCCGCGGCCAGGACCGGCCGGACCGACGCCAGCGGCGTCGACCGAGCCGGAGAACGGTAGCGAGGGCGGGACTTGAACCCGCGACACCACGATTATGAGCCGTGTGCTCTAACCAACTGAGCTACCCCGCCGCGGACACCGCGGCGCCGGGAGCGCTGCGGGTCGGAGCCCCGAGTCAGGATTGAACTGACGACCCCTTCCTTACCATGGAAGTGCTCTACCACTGAGCTATCGGGGCGTGGCCGCGGACGGGAACCCGGCGCGCGGCACCGTACGAGGATAGCAGAGCCGGCGCGCCGTGCGTGCACCGGTCACGCCCCCCGGGCGTGCCGAGCGTCAGTCCGCGTTGGCCCGGAGCCAGGCGATCGGGTCCACCGCGACGCCGTCGACGTGGACCTCGAGGTGCAGGTGCGGACCGGTGGAGTTGCCCGTGCTCCCGACCAGGCCGAGTTCGTCCCCGACCGCGACGTGCTGCCCCTCGACCACCTCGAACGAGTCGTCCTCCATGTGACCGTAGACGCTCACGAACCGCTTGCCGTCGACGTCGTGCTCGACCCACACGTCGTTGCCGTACCCGCCGTCGTCCGCCTGCACCTTGGTCACGGTGCCCGCGGCGATCACCCGGATCGGCGTGCCCGCGCCCGGCGCGAAGTCCGCGCCCTCGTGGAACGTGGAACAGAACGAGCAGCCCTCGACGTTGCGGGCGCCGAATCCGCTCGTGATCGGCACGCGGGTCATGAACGGCCACTGGATGGTCCCGTTCGGGTCGTTCGTGAACGTGTCGCTCGTGTTCGCGGACGCGGCCGCGGGTTGGGAGACCGTGTAGCCGTCCCGACCGGTCTCGGCATCCGAGGCACCGTCGCCGACGGTCAGGGACTGCGCGGTCGTGCCGGCGGCCGCGTGTCCCGGGAGGGGCATCGGGGACCAGGACGCCTGCGCCGGCAGGGAGGTCGACACGACGAGTCCTGCCACGAAGAGCAGCGCCACCGCACCGGTGACCCGCTCGGCCGCGCGCCGCAGCGCGCCGTCCGTGGCGACCCCGGCCCCGCGGCCCCGCCCGGCACGCCGGGGAGCCGCCACGGCCGCGCGACGCTGCGCCACGACCGGGACCGAGCCCGTCCTGCTCCCCCGCACCCGGGCCGACGTGGCCGCGGCGAGCGGGACACCCGCACCGCGGACGGGCGGGACGACGAGCGGCCGGTGGGCCGGCGTGACCGCGGGACCGTCGGCGGCCTCCGTGTGCGGAGCGGAAGCCGCTGGACGCGACGCGGATCGGACGCGAGCCGACCTGCGTCCACCGCTCCGGGCCTCCCGGCGTTCTGCGTCGATGCGCTGACGCCGGGTGGTCGGAGCGACCGGAGCGTCGGGACCGGTGACGGACGGGGCGGTTGCACTGGCGTCGAAGGGCATGGCGGCGTGGACGAGATCCTCAGGACGGGGCGGAACGCGCTCGCGGGGCGAGCAGTGACGGAACTGGAACGGTACCAGCGGCCGCAGAGGGCCCGCCAGTCACGCACCCCCGACCTGGGGACGGCCGCCGGAGTCCGAGGCCGCCGTCAGGCCGCGCCCTCGAGGCCCCGCACGAGGTCCACGAGCGCTCGGGCGATGACCGGCGCGGCGACGACGTAGCCCCGGGCGTCACCCGATTCCCAGCTCTCGACCGTCGCGCCGGCCTCCGCCGCGACGAGGGCGCCGGCGGCCATGTCCCACGGGTTGATCCCCCGCTCGTAGTAGGCGTCGACGGTCCCCGTGGCCACCGCGCAGAGGTCGAGTGACGCCGCTCCCCCACGTCGGATGTCCCGGATCTCGGTGATGAGTCCCGCGAGCACGCGGACCTGGTCGCGGCGGCGCTCGGCGGTGTACCCGAACCCGGTCGCGACGAGGGACTCGGCGAGCGACGCCGGTGCGCCGACGTGCAGCGGCCGCCCGTTCAGCCACGCTCCGCGACCGCGTTCGGCCCGGTGGACGTCGCCCGTGGCCGGCGCCACGACGACCCCGGCGAGCGCCGACCACCGCGCGGGGTGCGGCTCGCCCTCGACCACCGCGATGCTGACGCCGTACGACGGGCTGCCGTACAGGTAGTTGACGGTTCCGTCGATCGGATCGACCACCCAGGTCAGCCCACTCGACCCCACGCTCGTGCCGGTCTCCTCGCCGAGGAACCCGTCGTCCGGTCGCACCTCGGCGATCCGCCGTCGGATCATCGCCTCGACCTCACGGTCGGCCGCGGTCACGACGTCGACGAGGCTCGACTTGCGGTCGGTGACCTCGACCCCCTCGGTCCGCCGTCGATGCGCGAGGGCTGCGGCGTCGCGCCCGATCGACTCGGCGATGTCGGCGAGTTCCGGGACGCTGACGGTGGCGCTGGCTCCGGGCACGGGGGCCTCCTCGGGACGGACGGGGCCCGGGACGGACGGACCCGTCGGGACGACGAAGGGTCCGTCCGATGCGGACGGACCCTCGTCGCGTGGGTGGCGAGTGAGGGATTCGAACCCCCGAAGGCTACGCCGGCTGATTTACAGTCAGATCCCTTTGGCCGCTTGGGTAACTCGCCATGTGCGCACCCGACCCGTGTGATCACCGACCGGAGGCGCCGTACGAGCATACCGTGTCGGCGGTGCCGCTCGGGACCATCCGGGGCCCCGCCGCGTGGTGCCGGATTCGTTAGGCTGTCGGGCATGGCAGACAGCTCCTTCGACGTGGTCAGCAAGGTCGACAAGATGGAGGCGGAGAACGCCCTCAACCAGGCCGCCAAGGAGATCGAGCAGCGCTACGACTTCAAGGGCGTGGGCGCGTCGATCGCGTGGAGCGGCGAGGACGTCCTCATCAAGGCCAACTCCGAGGAGCGCGCCAAGGCCGTGCTCGACGTCTTCGAGTCGAAGCTCATCAAGCGCGGCATCAGCCTGAAGAGCCTCGACGCCGGCGAGCCGTACGCGTCGGGCAAGGAGTTCCGCATCGAGGCCGCGCTCAAGAACGGCATCGAGCAGGACGTCGCCAAGAAGGTCGGCGCGCTCATCCGCGGTGAGGCCCCGAAGAGCGTCAAGAGCCAGATCCAGGGCGACGAGATCCGGGTCTCGTCGAAGAGCCGGGACGACCTCCAGGCCACGATGGCCCTGCTGCGGGGAGCCGACTTCGACGTGCCGCTCCAGTTCGTCAACTTCCGCTAGCCGGCATCCCCCGACCGCCGAGACCGGAGGCCCGCTGTGGAGCACTGGCTCGACGTCGCCGTCATCGTCCTGCTCGTCCTGCTCGACCTCGCGATCCGCGCGTTCTCGATCATCTACGTGCCGATCAACCGCAAGCCACAGACGGCGACGGGGTGGCTGCTCGCGATCTTCCTGATCCCGTACCTCGGGTTCATCGTCTTCCTGCTCATCGGCTCGACGAAGCTGCCGAAGGCACGCCGCGAGAAGCAGGCCGAGATCAACCAGTACATCCTCGACCAGACCGAGGGCATGGACCGGGTGCGGCGGGAACCGAGCTGGCCGTCCTGGCTGCACGGCGTCAGTGAGCTGAACCGCAACCTCGGGTCGATGCCGCTCGTCGGCGGCAACTCCGCGGAGCTCTACCCGGACTACGAGGAGTCGATCGCCGAGATGACCCGTGCGGTCGACACCGCGCGGCGCTTCGTGCACGTCGAGTTCTACATCGCGACGCTCGACGAGACGACCGCCCCGTTCTTCGACGCCCTCGGGCGAGCGGTGCAGCGCGGTGTGACGGTCCGGTTCCTGCTCGACCACATCGCGAGCCGCGGCTACCCGGGGTACCGGGCGACGCTCGCGCGCCTCGACGAGATCGGGGCGCAATGGCATCTCATGCTCCCCGTGCAGCCCCTGCGCGGGAAGTACCAGCGTCCGGACCTCCGGAACCACCGCAAGCTCCTCGTCGTCGACGGCGGGCTCGGGTTCACGGGCTCGCAGAACCTCATCGACTCGAGCTACGACACGGGGATCAACCGCCGACGGGGTCTGCATTGGAAGGACCTCATGGTCCGGTTCGAGGGTCCGGTGGTCGCGGGGATCAACGCGCTGTTCGTGACCGACTGGTACTCGGAGACGGACGAGCTCCTCGTGCGCGAGAGCGACCCGGTCCACCGCGCCGACCGGCAGGACGCCCTCGACTGCCAGGTGGTCCCCTCGGGCCCCGGGTACGACGGCGAGAACAACCTCCGCCTCTTCAACGCGCTGCTCTACGCGGCGCAGGAGCGCGTCGTGATCACGAGCCCGTACTTCGTGCCGGACGAGTCGATGCTCTACGCGATCACGACGACGGCGCAACGCGGCGTGGCGGTCGAGCTCTTCGTCGGCGAGATCGGTGACCACGCCCTGACCTGGCACGCCCAGCGCTCCTACTACGAGGGGCTGCTGCGCGCCGGCGTCCGGATCTACCTGTACAACAAGCCGACGATCCTGCACGCCAAGCACTTCACGATCGACGACGCCGTCTCGGTCATCGGATCGAGCAACATGGACATGCGGTCGTTCAGCCTCAACCTCGAGATATCGGTCATGGTCCGAGGACACCGCTTCGTCGACGCGCTCCGCGAGGTCCAGGACGCCTACCGCCGTGACGCGTTCGAGATCACGCTCGACGAGTGGCTCGAGCGGCCCACCCGTTCGCAGGTGCTCGACAACGTCGCGCGGCTCACCGCGGCCCTGCAGTAGCCGCGGCGAGGAGCATCTCGAGCGGACCGCGCCGGAACCGGTGCCGCCAGAGCACGGCGACGAGCACCGCGCCGAGCAGGAACGAGGCCGCCACGGCGGGACCCTCGGTCGGCCCGAGGGTGTGCGCGAGCACGGCGATCGCGACGATGTGCAGCGCGTAGACGGACAACGGCATGCTGCCGACCGCCACCGCGGGCCACACGATCCGCGCCAGCCGGGTTCGGCGTTCGGTCAGGAGCAGACAGGCGCCGAGGACCGCGACGGCCACCCCGGTCGAGCCGAGGACGTCGACGACCGACGACGAGTGGGCCCGCGGCGACAGCCACTCCTGCACGACCGCTGACGGTCCCGTCGCGCCGCCGGCCGAGGGCACCCCGGTGACGACGGCCACCGCGGGGTCGACCGGCGCGACGACCGCACCGACCGTGTACGCGGCGACGGCGAGCGCCATCCCCGTGACGACGAGCAGCACCTGCGTCCGGCGAGCGGGGAGGTCGCTCCGCCCCACCGCGAGTCCGACGAGCAGGAACCCGATGAACGTGAGGACCGGGTACGTCCGGCCGAACTGCGCCGTCGCGGCGTCCGCGTGGGCGAACAGCGCGGCGGTCGCGAGCGCGACCGGGACCGACAGCGCGACCGCCCCCGCGGCGAACGACAGCAGGACCGACCGGGGACACCGCAGGACCGGGACGACCAGCAGGAACAGCGCCCCGTACGTCGGCAGGATCACGGCCACGGACGTGCCGAGTGCCACGAGCAGCACCCCGAGCGCGACCAGGAGGACCGCCCGGACCACCAGCCGGATCCGGGCGGCGGCCATCGCGGGCGGAGCGAACGGGCGAGTCCGACCCGTGACGAGCGCGACCGACACTCCCGCGAGCAGCGCGAAGAGTGCGGAGGAGCGCCCGTTCACGACGGCGGACCAGGTGGACGGGTCCGACCACGCCACGGTCTGGGGCACGGCCCCGACGTGCGCCACGACCATGCCGGCGAGCGCGAGTGCCCGCGCGAGGTCGACCCCCACGAGGCGGCCGCCGGACGGCGCCACGGGTCGGTCAGACCCGCTGTGTGGCGCCCCGGCGGAGCGAGACGTCCACCATGTCCTCGCGCGGGACCACCTTGACGCGCGCACGCCCCGCCGGCTCGCCGAGCGCGATCTCGTGCGCGTCGAGGGCGTGCCAGCCGTCGAGGTCCGTGTACTCGACGCCGCGCTCGCGGAGCAGGGCCGGGACGGCCTCCTCCGACGGGTCCTCCGGACTCCACCAGCTCGCCTGGTCGGTGACGAGGTGCTGGACGGTCTCCATCGCGTCGGACTTCGTGTGCCCGATCAGTCCGACCGGTCCGCGCTTGATCCACCCCGTCGCGTAGACACCCGGCATCTGCTGGTTGTCGTCGTCGAGCACCTGACCCTCGTGGTTCGGGATGACGCCGTGGCGCTCGTCGAACGGGACACCGGGCACCGGCGACCCGAAGTAGCCCACCGCGCGGTACACGGCCTGCACCGGGACCTCGCGGAACTCGCCGGTGCCCTCGACGCCGCCCTGACCGTCGGGCCGGGTGCGCTCGTACCGCAAGGCGGTCACCTTGCCGTCGGCACCGACGATCTCGACCGGCCGCGCGTAGAAGTGCAGGTGCAGCCGGCGTGACGCCGTGCCGGGCTCGCGCTTGCGCCACTGCTGCAGGACGCGGTCGATCACCATGACCTGCTTGTTCGTCGCCACGGCGGCCTTGGACGCCTCGTCGTAGTCGAAGTCCTCGTCGTACACGACCATGTCGACGTCCGGCACCTCGCCGAGCTCGCGGAGCTCGAGCGGCGTGAACTTGACCTGCGCGGGGCCGCGGCGCCCGAAGACGTGCACGTCGGTGACGGGCGACGCCTTGAGGCCCTCGTACACGTTGGCGGGGATCTCCGTCGGGAGCAGGTCGTCCGCGTGCTTGGCGAGGATCCGCGCGACGTCGAGCGCCACGTTGCCGTTGCCGATGACCGCGACGCTCTCGGCCTCGAGCGGCCAGGTGCGCGGGACGTCGGGGTGGCCGTCGAACCAGCTCACGAAGTCCGCGGCGCCGAACGAGCCCTCGAGGTCGACGCCCGGCACGTCGAGGTCGGCGTCCTTGATCGCCCCGGTGGAGAACACGACCGCGTTGTAGTGCCGCTTGAGGTCGTCGAGGGTGATGTCCTGGCCGAACCGGACGTTGCCGAACACGCGGACGGCACCGCTGTCGAGGACGTCGCGGAGCGCGTTGATGATGCCCTTGATCCGGGGGTGGTCCGGTGCGACGCCGTACCGGACGAGGCCGTACGGCGCCGGGAGCTGCTCGAACAGGTCGATCGAGACGTCGAACCCGCGTGCCTCGCGCTTGAGGATGTCGGCGGCGTAGATGCCGGCGGGGCCTGCACCGACGATCGCGAGTCGGAGAGTGGTCACCGTGTGCTCCAGTTCTTGTTCGGCGTGCGACGAGCGTCGCGGGTCAGCGGGTGCGGTCGACGACCGACTCCGCGAAGCGGGTGAGGGCGCGCTTGACCGGCCCGGACGGCAGCGGTGCGATGGCCGCGACGGCCTCGTCCGCCCAGCGGTGGGCGACGGCGCGGGTGGCCGCGGTGACCTCGTGCTCGCGGAGGTCCGTGACCGCCGACAGGTACGGCGCGCTCGTCACCGCGTCGTCCGGGGCACCGGTGACGTCGCGTTCGATGCGCCGGACGAGGTCCGCCGCCGCGGCGTCCGTCGCCGCGGCGCGCCGCAGGTGCAGGAGCGGCAGCGTGACGACACCGGCGCGGAGGTCGTTGCCCGTGATCTTGCCCGTGCGGTCACCGGCGGGGGCGAGGTCGATGACGTCGTCGACGAGCTGGAAGGCGACCCCGACCTTCTCGCCGAACTCCGCGACGGCCGGCAGGTACGTCCGGTCGGCTCCGGAGAACATGATCCCGGCGCGGGCAGCGGTGGCGATGAGGGACCCCGTCTTGTCGCTCAGCACCTGGATGTAGTGCGCGACCGGGTCGTCGTCCGGGCCGGGGCCGGTCGTCTCGTGGAGCTGCCCGAGGCACAGGCGGGCGAAGGTCTCGGCCTGCATGCGGATGCCCTCGACGCCGAGCTCGGCCGTGATGAGGCTCGCGCGGGCGAAGAGCAGGTCACCCGTCAGGATCGCGACGTTGTTGCCGTAGGTCACGTGGGCGCTCGGCACACCCCGTCGGACCGGCGCCTCGTCCATGACGTCGTCGTGGTACAGCGAGGCGAGGTGGGTCATCTCGACGCTCACGGCGGCACGGACCACGGCGTCGGTCACGCCCTCGCCGAGCTGCGCGATGAGCAGGGTCAGGGTGGGGCGGATGCGCTTGCCGCCAGCCGACAGCAGGTAGCGGCTCGTCGTGTCGGCGAGGGTGTCGGCCGACCGCATGGCCTCGTCGAGCTGCTGTTCGACGAGTTCGAGCCCGTCGTCGATCCGGCCGACGAACCGGCGCTCCGCGGGGGTCGCGAACATCCGCTCACCGACGCCGAGCGACGCACGCAGGCTGGGCGCGCGTCGGGCGACGGGGACACTCGGGTTCACTGCTGCTCCGTACTGGGGACTGGGTCCGACGCGGACCGTTCGTCGTGGACCGGATCGGTGGGCTCGGCCGCGGGGCTGGCCCCGGCGGTCACGCTCCCGGTCGTTCCGCCGCGGGCGCGTCCGGCTCCGTCCCGACGCGGGGCTGCTCCCCCGTCGGCTGGTGGGCACGCCGTGCCTTCGCCCGGCGTGCGGCGGACTCGCGCACGGCACCCGCGACCGGCTTGCGACCGCGGTGGAGTGCCACGATACCGGCGGTGAGGTTCCGGTACGCCACCATCGTGAACCCCACACCGCGCAGCCACTGGCTCAGCACCTGCTGGTCGGGCCACGCGGAGATCGACTCGGCGAGGTACCGGTACGCCGCCGGGTTGCTGCTCGACAGCCGCGCGATGCCCGGCAGGACCCGCTTGAGGTAGGCCGTGTACGACAGGCGCAGGACGGCGAGCGGCGGGGTCGAGAACTCGCAGATGACGACGCGGCCCCCGGGCTTGAGCACCCGGTACATCTCGGCGAGCGCCACGGACGGCTCGTTGACGTTGCGGAGCCCGAAGGAGATGCTGACGGCGTCGAACGAATCGTCCTCGAAGGGGAGCTGCTCGGCGTCACCGTGGACGAAGGTGATCTCGGGGTGACGCTGTCGGCCGACCTCGATCATGCCCGCGGACAGGTCGAGCGCCGTGACCTCGGCGCCGCGCTTGGCGAACGCGACCGAGCTCGTCCCGGTGCCGGCGGCGAGGTCGAGCACACGTTCGCCGGGCCGGGGGTCCACCGCGCGGGTCGTCGCCACGCGCCAGAGCGCCGCGTTGCCCGCCGAGAGGATGTCGTTCGTCAGGTCGTACCGTGCCGCGACGTCGTCGAACATCGCCGCCACCTCGTCCGGCCGCTTCTCCATGTCCGCCCTGCTCACGAGGAGCCATCCTAGTTGGTCGACGCCGGACGGCAGCCGTACGACGGCGGGCCCGCGGAGGCCGGACGCGTACCATCGTGGGGTGCCCCTGACCGCCGTCGAGACCCCCCGTCTGACCGTCGCGACCCGCATGCTGGACGACCCGGGGGACGTGCTGGCCGCGACGCTCCCCGACCGTCCCCTCGCCTTCGTCCGGCGCGGTGACGGCATCGTCGGCATCGGCGAGGCCGTGCGGTTCGTGTTCACCGGCCCGGCCCGGATGCGCGACGCCTCCGCCACCTGGCGCCGCCTCGTGGAGCGCGCCACCGTCGAGGACGGCCTCCGGGTCCGCGGGACCGGACTCGTCGCGTTCGGGGCCTTCGCCTTCGCCGACGAGTCCGCCGCCCCGAGCGTGCTCGTCGTGCCGCGGATCGTCATCGGTCGCCGTCACGGGCGGGCGTGGATGACGACGATCGACCCCGAGCCCCTCGACGGTGAAGCGTTCCCCGCGGTCGTGGCGGACGTCGTCCCGACCACCGCGACCGCGTCGATCACCCTGCCCACCCCGGCGCCCGCCCACCTCTCGGCCGCGTTCGGTCCCGGTCGCATCGACGAGGACGCCTACGCGGCCGCGGTCGCCGAGGCCGTCCGGGTGATCCGCGCCGGCGGGGTCGAGAAGGTGGTGCTCGCCCGTGACCGCGTGGCGCGCCTCCCGGCCGACGCCGACCGCCGGGGCGTCCTCGTCGACCTCGCCGCGGCGTACCCGGACTGCGTGACGTTCGCGGTCGACGGCCTCGTCGGCGCGACGCCGGAGACACTCGCCCGTACCGACGGGCGGACGCTCACCGCGCGGGTGCTCGCGGGTAGTGCCGCGCGCGGTGCGGACGCCGAATCGGACCGCCTCGCCGCGGAGTCCCTGGCCGCCGACCCGAAGGACCTCGAGGAACACGCCTTCGCGCGGGCGAGCCTCGTCGAGGCGCTCGGCACGGTCGCCACGGACGTGCGGGCCGATCCCGCACCGTTCCGCCTGCAGCTCCCGAACCTCTGGCACCTCGCCAGCGACGTGTCGGCCACGCTGCCCGAGGGCACGACCGCCCTCGACGTCGCCGACGTCCTCCACCCCACCGCGGCGGTGGCCGGGACGCCGCGAGCGGCTGCGCTCGACCTCATCGCCCGACTGGAGGGCACGGACCGCGGCCGGTACGCCGGACCCGTGGGATGGATGGGTGCCTCCGGCGACGGCGAGTGGATGCTCGCGCTGCGGAGCGCGCAGATCGACGACGACGGCACCGTGACCGCGTGGGCCGGTGCCGGGATCGTCGCCGGGTCCGTACCGGACCGCGAGGTCGCGGAGACGGCGTTGAAGCTCCGGCCCGTCACCGACGCGCTCGCCTGAGCCGGACCTCCCGGCCGCCCCAGGAGGCGGTCAGACCTGGAGCGGCACCTCGATGACGAGTCGGTCGGCCGGATCCGTGAGGACCTGCTCGAGCTCGGCCCAGGTGGCGGCGCGACGGTACTCCCACCCGAGGCCACGGACGACGGGCTCGATCTCGACCACCTGCGGTGTCGCCATCATCCGGCGCATGTCAGCCGGGTCGGTCGTCGCGGCGACCTCGAGCCCGCCGAAGATCGCACCCCCGCCGTCGTTGCCGACCACGATCTGGAGGCGCTGGCGCCGCTCCTCGACGCCCGTCACCAGCCCGCCGAGGTCGTGCAGGAACGTCAGGTCGCCGACGAGGACGCGGGTCGTGCCCCCCGTCGCGCCCGAGGCCTCGACTCCGGCGGCGATGCCGAGCGCGGTCGAGATCGTGCCGTCGATGCCCGCCAGTCCGCGGTTCGCGTGCACCCGCACCTTCTTGCCCGGGACGCGGCCGTCCGCCACCCGGATGAGCAGCGACGCACCGAACACGAGGCGGTCGTGCGGCCAGGTGGCACCCCAGACCGCGTCGACGAGCATCGCCCGGTCCACGGGACGCCGCCGCACCGCGAGCTCGTCGCGGAAGAACTGCGCCCGTTCCGCACGGTCGGCGGACCGCTTGGCGTCGAGATCGGGGGCGGTGTCCCCGTCGCCGAGGAGGGCACGGCTCGCACCCACCCAGGTGCCCACCCATGCGCGGTGCTCCGGCCCCGGGCGCCCGTCGACGCGGATGCCCGGGACGACGACGGCCGGGTGCGGAGGACGGGCGGCGCTGCCGGGGTCGTACGCCTCGGCCGCTGCGCCCCGCACCACGACGACCTCGACGTCCGCGCGCTGGAGGAGCGCCGGGACCTCACGACTGAGCGTCGGGTGCCCGAGGACCACCACGCGGCGGACGCGACCGCCGAAGGCGGGGTCCCGGAGCAGCTGACGGTAGGCCACGACGAGGTTGCGACCGAAGTGGGCGCCGCTCGAGACCTCGGCCAGGAGGGGCGCGCCGAGCTCCCACGCGATGCGCTCGGCGTCCGCGCCGGCGTCGTGGCCCGCGACCACCACCGTGGCGGGGTCGGCGTCGACGACCAGGTCGCGGTCGCGCTCGGGTGCGGGTCCGGTGCGACGGGTGGCGAAGTCGGCGTCGACCTCGTGCGGCTCGGGGGCCGTCACGGCCCCGACCGCGGCCGAGAGCGGCTCGCGGAAGGCGAGGTTCACCTGCACCGGCCCGGGAGGCCCGTCGTGGCCGGCCGCCGCCGCGACGGCCTGGCGGACGAGTGCCCGGAGCGTGGCCCGGGTGGAGTCGTCCACTCCGTGGGTGGTCGGCGCCTCGACGTCCCGGACGAACCGCGTGGCGGCGCCGAAGACCCCCGGCTGGTGCGTGGTCTGGTTGCTGCCGATGCCACGGAGCTCGTCGGGTCGGTCGGCGCTCACCACGATCATCGGGACGCCCGAGTGGTGGGCCTCGAGCACGGCCGGGTGGAGGTTCGCCACGGCCGTCCCGGACGTCGTGACGACCGCGGCCGGCCGTTGCGTCTCGACCGCGAGTCCGAGCGCGAAGAACGCGGCGGTCCGCTCGTCGAGCCGGACGTGGACCCGGAGGGCACCGGCGCGCTCGACGGCGGCCGCGGCCAGCGCGAGGGCCTGCGACCGCGACCCCGGGCTCACGACGACGTCCGTGACGCCGGCGCAGGCCAGCTCGAGCAGGAACGCCACCGCGAAGTCGGTCGCCGGGCTCCCGGACCCTGCGGGCCGGGCCGGGGAATCGCTGCCGGGACTACCGGTCGGGGCGGTCGCCGCCGGGGCCGCCGCTGGCGCCGGGGTCGTCGTCGAGGTCGGCGAGCTGTTGTTCGAGGTGCCGGAGGGTTGCGTCGCTCTGCTCTTTCTCGCTGCGGGTCATCCCGGCGCGCGCGGTGGCGCCGAGGAAGTCCGGGTCGTCGTCCGGCCCACGGTACCGCTGCCGGGGCACCGCCCGTGCCGGGGCCCGCCCGAGCAGGTACCAGAGCACGGCGCCGATGATCGGCAGGACGACGACGAGGACGATCCACAGGGGTTTGTTGAGGGCACGGACCCGATCGCGCGGCACCCATGCACAGTCGATGACGGCGTACACGGTGAACGCAACGGCGGCGACGACGGCGCCGATGAGGAACTTCACCATGGACGGAGTGTAGGTCGCTCCGGCTGGGACGCGCCGGGACGTGCACACCGGTCGCCGGACGCTCAGCTCCCGCGTCGTCGCCCGACCGTAGAATCATCGGGTGAAGTCGTGGCTGGTGTACTCCCTGGCGAGGATCGGGATCTTCGCGGTCCTGCTCGCGGTCTTCCTCGTCATCCGGCTGCCGTGGCCCGTGGCGACGATCGGCGCCGCGCTCGTCGGGCTGCTCATCTCGTACATCGCGCTGCCGAAGCTGCGGTGGCAGGTGGCGACCAGCTTCGCCGAGCGGCGACGCGGGCCCGACCACGACGAGGACACCGACTTCGAGGACGACTTCGTCGACGCCGAGGACTCCGCTGCTCCGTCGGTCGACCCGGCCCGGAGCGCTGAGCCGGGCGTCGTCGAGCGTCCCGCGTCGCCCCGCGCCGACGCCTGATCCCGCTGACGCCTGATCCCGCCGGGGCCTGATCCCGCTGGAGCCCGGCCCCCGCTGCCGCAGACCTCCTGGCGGAGGCAGCCGCCCTGGCAGCGACGTCGCGATCGCTGTCCGCCCTAGGGCTGCAGCGCGAGCGCGATGCCGAGCACGATGCCGTACGCGAGCGCCGAGAACGACGACAGCTGCAGCGCCGTGATGAGCTCTCGCGGGCGGCTCGACGTCGCGCCGATGATCGCGGCCGGCAGCGCCAGGAGCAGCGTGAAGTACGTGTAGCCCGTGCGGAAGTACAGCACGACGAACCACACGAGCACGACGTACGGCAGGACGAGGAACAGGACGTACAGGGTCCGCGCGGCGCGGCTGCCGAGCACGACCGCCAGGGTGCGCTTGCCCGCCAGACGGTCCTCGTCGATGTCCCGGATGTTGTTGACCATGAGCACGGCGCATGCGAACAGCCCGGCGGCGACCGCCGCGGCCCAGGCATTCAGGGTCACGTGGTGGATCTGGACGAACTCGGTCCCGAGCACCGCGACGAGGCCGAAGAACACGAACACGAAGACCTCGCCGAGCGCGTTGTACCCGTACGGCCGCTTGCCACCCGTGTAGAACCACGCGGCCAGGATCGCCGCGGCGCCGACCGCCAGGAGCCACCAGAGCCCGGTGAGCACGACGATCACGACACCCGCGACCGCCGCGAGCCCGAAGAACGTCAGCGCGACGGTGAGCACCGTCCGCGGACGCGCTCTGCCGGAGCCCGTGAGCCGCGCCGGGCCGACGCGGTAGCGGTCGGTGCCGCGGACGCCGTCGGAGTAGTCGTTGCTGTAGTTCACCCCGATCTGCAGGAACAGGGCGACCGCGAGGCACAGCAGCGCGATGCCGAGGTCGTACCCACCGTCGACGTACGCGACGGCGGTCCCGAGCACGACCGGGACGACGCCGAGCGTGAGGGTGCGGAGCCGGGCGCCGCCGATCCAGTCGCGTGCGGTCGCCTTCTGGGGGCGCCCGACCGGTCGGCCACCGGGCCGTCCGGATCGGCGCTTCGACGTCGGTCGGGGTCCCTTGCCTCGTTGTGCCACGGCCACCGATCGTATCGTCAGGTGTCCATCGAGCCGCTGGGAGCGGCGTCGGCGGCGAGCCGCTGCACCGCGCGTCGGTCCGGCTTGCCCGTCGGGAGCATGGGCACGGCGTCGACCACCACGACGGCGGCCGGCCGGGCGGCACGACCGAGCACGGCGCCGACGCGCTCCCGGAGCACCGCGACGTCCACCGCGACGTCGGTCACGACGACGGGCACCTCGCCCCAGCGGTCGGAGGCGCGGCGGGTGACGACCGCGCCGGACTGACCCGGGGCCTCCCGGACGACCCGTTCGACCGCGCCGAGCGCGACCTTCTCGCCGCCGGAGATGACGACGTCGTCGAGGCGGCCGACCACACGCACCGTGCCGTCGGCCGCGATCTCGGCGGCGTCCGCGGTGCGGTACCAGCGGAGCCCGTCGCCCTCGACGAACGCGGCGGCGGTGCGCTCCGGGTCGTCCAGGTACCCCTCGGCGAGCATCGGACCGGACAGTTCGAGGCCGCCGTCGACGAGCCGCGTGCGGACCGGGCCGAGCGGGACACCGTCGTACACGCAGCCGCCGCTCGTCTCGCTCGCGCCGTAGGTGGTGACGATCCGGGCACCGGCGGCACGCGCGCGGTCGCGCAGCGCGATCGGGGTCGCCTGTCCCCCGACGAGCACCGCGTCGAGCCCGGCCAGCGCGGCGGTCGCACGGGCATCGTCGAGCACGCGTGCCAGCTGCGCCGGGACGAGCGACGTGTACCGGCGGTCGGCGTGCAGGCGGTCGACCGCGTCGGCGAACGCCGTCGGGTCGAAATGCCCGGGCGGCACGACGACGGGGCTGGTGCCCGCGGCGACGGAGCGGGTGAGGACGTTGAGACCGGCGATGTAGTGCGTCGGCAGCGCCAGCACCCAACCCCCCGGACCGCCGAGCGCCGCGTCCGCCGCCGCGGCGCCGGCCAACAGCGCCTCGGACGACAGCGCGACCCGCTTCGCGGCGCCGGTCGATCCGCTCGTCTCGACCACGAGGGCGACCCGACGCGGCACGACGGCGGGCGGTGTGGAGGACGTCGGGTCCGACGACGGCACCGACGCCGACCGGGGTGACGGCGTCCGCGGCAGGATCGCCGGGCCGCCGGACAGCGCGCACTCGAGCGCCCGCAGCACGTCGAACGGGTCGTCGGTGGGGACCGGGAGGAGCGGCCGCGTCATCGGCGTCGGCTCACCGCCGTCACGCCCCACCGATGCATCAGTAGTGCCACGGGTACGCGGTCCACTCCGGCGTGCGCTTCTCGAGGAACGCGTCGCGCCCCTCCACGGCCTCGTCCGAGGCGTACGCGAGCCGCGTGGCCTCGCCGGCGAACACCTGCTGCCCGACCAGGCCGTCGTCGACCGCGTTGAACGCGTACTTGAGCATCCGGATCGCGGTGGGTGACTTGCCGAGGATGGTCTCGCCCCACTCGATCGCGGTCCGCTCGAGGTCCGCGTGCGGGACCACGAGGTTCACCGCGCCCATCTCGTAGGCACGCTGGGCGCTGTACTCCCGGGCGAGGAAGAAGACCTCGCGCGCGGCCTTCTGGCCGATCTGCCGGGCGTAGTAGGCGCTGCCGTACCCGCCGTCGAACGAGCCGACGTCGGCGTCCGTCTGCTTGAACCGGCCGTGCTCCGCGCTCGCGATGGTCAGGTCGCACACCGCGTGCAGGGAGTGCCCACCGCCGGCCGCCCAACCGGACACGACCGCGATGACGACCTTCGGCATCATCCGGATGAGGCGCTGGACCTCGAGGATGTGCAGGCGGCCCATCGACGCCTGTGCCGCCGCCGGGTCCACGCCCTCGGGCGGGGCGCCCTCGTCGCCGACGTACTCGTAGCCACTGCGGCCGCGGATGCGCTGATCGCCACCCGAACAGAACGCCCAGCCCCCGTCCTTCGGGCTCGGTCCGTTGCCGGTCAGGAGCACGCAGCCGACGCGGGGGTCCTGCCGGGCGTCGTCGAGCGCGCGGTACAGCTCGTCGACGGTGCGCGGTCGGAACGCGTTCCGGACCTCGGGACGGTCGAAGGCGATGCGGACGATCCCGCCCGACACGTGCTTGTGGTACGTGATGTCCGTGAACGACGCGGCGATCGGCGCCGCGTCCCAGACGTCGGGATCGAAGGTGTCGGAGACGGGTGCAGCCATGCTCCGAGCCTATCCGGCGGCCCCGACCGGCTTCAGCCTCGGCCTCGGTCAGCTGCCGAACTGCGTGAGCACCTCGGGCGCCGCCACGACGAGGACGACCACGATGACGACGGGGTTCGCGGCGAACGCGATGAACACCGCCACGACGCCGTACCAGCGGCCGAGACCGCCCACCGCGGCGACGAACCCGAGCACCGCGGCGATCACGGTGAGGAACACCACCACGAAGCAGATCCCGCCCGCGAAGTCGACCTCGCCGCCCATGAAGACGGCGAACGCACTCGCGTCCACCGCCACACTCGCCACGGCCAGGGCCAGCCCGACCTTGCCGACGACCGGGCTCCGGCGGGCACGACTGGGCGGCCGGTCGATGTCGACCGTGTTCGTCCGCAGCAGCTGCGCGAACTCGTCGGACCGGTCGACGGCCCGCACCCCACGGCCGCCGTCGGGAGCGACACGACGCGTGGACGAGGCGGGTCGACGGCCTCCGGTGCGCTGCTGCGACTTCGGCGTCACCGGCTCTCCCCGCGTCATCTCCGACCGTTCCTGGTCGTTCCCGTCCCTGGTTCGCGCGACCCGGCGGCCGCTCGACCTGAGGATGCTAACGGCCGGAACTGGCGGTCGCCTCCGAGCCCACGGCGCGGCACCTGAGCGCGCCTGGGAGGATCGGGGGGTGACGACCGTGACTCCCCCACCCACCGCTCCGATCCCCTCGATCGACGAGCTCCTGGCCGCCGCGCACGTCGTGGCGCTGCCCATGCGTGTCCGGTTCCGCGGGATCACGGTGCGCCAGGCCATGCTGCTGCGTGGCCCCGAGGGCTGGACCGAGTTCTCGCCGTTCGTCGAGTACGACGACGCCGAGGCGGCCGCATGGCTCCGCGCCGCCGTCGACTTCGGCTGGCGACCGCATCGGGCGGACGCCGACACCGTGCCCGTCAACGCGACCGTGCCCGCCGTGCCCGCGGACGCGGTCCCCGACGTGCTCGCCCGCTACCCCGGGTGCCGGACGGCCAAGGTCAAGGTCGCGGAGCCGGGCACCGGCCTCGCCGACGACGTCGCCCGGGTCCGTGCGGTCCGGGCCGTGATGGGCGACGACGCCGCCGTGCGCGTCGACGCGAACGGACTGTGGTCGGTCGACGACGCCGCGCGGGCGCTCGAGGCCCTCGCGCCGTTCGGCCTGCAGTACGCCGAGCAGCCGTGCGCGACCGTGCCGGAACTCGCGGCGCTGCGACGGCGTCTCCAGGGGCTCGGCGTCGCGATCGCGGCCGACGAGAGCGTGCGCAAGGCAGAGGACCCGCTCGCCGTCGCGCGCGCGGGTGCCGCGGACGTCCTCGTCGTCAAGGCGCAGCCCCTCGGAGGGATCACCGCGGCGGGGCGCGTCGTCGCCGAGGCCGGGCTGCCGTGCGTCGTCTCGAGCGCGCTCGACACGTCCGTCGGGATCAGCATGGGCGCGCACCTCGCCGCAGCGGTGGCGGCTGACGGGTTCGCCTCGGGACTCGGCACCGCCGCGATGTTCCGGGGCGACGTCACGGCCCGGCCGATCCTGCCGCAGGACGGGAGGATCGCGGTCCGTCGCGTCGACGTCGCGCCGGACCTGCTGGAGCGCCACGCAGCCGCGCCCGACCGCCGCTCCTGGTGGATCGAACGGCTGCGTCGGACGCACGCAGTCCTCACCGCGTGACGGGACGGGCAGGCGTCCCGCGCTGCCTCACAGTCCGGAGTAGCTGTGCAGCCCCTTGAAGAACAGGTTGACGACCGAGAAGTTGAACATCACGGCCGCGAAGCCGATGAGGGCCAGCCAGGACGACCGCGCGCCCCGCCAACCACGGGTCGCACGCGCGTGGATGTACCCGGCGTAGATCACCCAGATGATGAAGGTCCAGACCTCCTTGGTGTCCCACCCCCAGTAGCGGCCCCAGGCACGCTCGGCCCAGATCGCGCCCGCGATGAGGGTGAAGGTCCAGAGCACGAACCCGACGAGCAGCACGCGGTAGGTCATGACCTCGAGCCGGTCGGCGTCGGGGAGGGTCTCCATGAAGCGGAGCTGCTTGACGTCGCCGCCACGGCCCTGCCGGTAGGTCTGCACGAGCTGCGACACCGCGAGCCCGGCGCCGAGGGCGAAGAAGCCGGTGCCGCAGATCGCCACGAACACGTGGAGGACGAGCCAGTACGACTGCAGCGCCGGCGGGAGCGGCACGACGTCGACGTAGAAGTTGACGGTCGCGATGCCGAGCAGGATCAGGACGAGTCCGCTGACGAACACGCCGAGGAACTTCAGGTTCTGCCAGAACTGCACGGCGAGGAAGATCGCGACGATGATCCCGGTGCCGGTGAGCGAGAACTCGAACATGTTCGCCCACGGCACGCGGTGCGCGGCGACACCGCGGAGCACGATCGACCCGACGTGGATCACGAGCCCGAGCACCATCATCGCCATGCCGACGCGCTCGAAGCGGCTGCCCGACCGGGGCCGGTCGACCGGCGCCCCGACCCGCTCGAGCACGACCGTGCCGCCCTGGACCGTCGCGACCGTCCGCGCCTCGGCCCGCTGTTCCTGCCGCGCCGAGCGCTCGAGCTGCACGTCCCCGGACCGCTTGGCGACGTCGAGGATGAACGAGATGAACGCGATGAGGTACACGGCCATCGCCGAGTACACGAGGACGACCGAGTACTGCGCGAGGTCCGAGGTCATGTCGTTCACGCCCTGATGGTACCGCGCGCCCCTGACCCTGCCGGGGCCGGGGCGGTCGAGCGGCCGCAGTCTGAGCGGATCCGCACCGCGGGCGTCCCCCGGTTCACACCGCTCCGGTCGACAGCTCGGGCCGCCGCGTCTGCGCCTCGCCCTCCGGGGGTTCCGCGAGCAGGTACAGGCCCGTCCCGCTGCCCGCCGCGTCGTCGAGTGCCGCGATCCACGCCCGGTTGAGGCGCGGAGGTCGGCCCCCGATGAACTTGAAGTGCAGCTCGCAGTACGGGTGCAACCAGATCGTGGTGCGGCCGTCGCCGACGCGGACGTCGTCCTTCCACGAGAACGCGAAGCTGTCCCCGCGTCGCAGCCGGTTCACGATCACGACCTGCAGGTGCGCGAGCGTGCGGTCCTCGATCTCCATCCCGAGGCGCATCGCGCCGTACGTCAGATGTCCCATCGCTCAGACCTCCTCGTCGCCCGGGGCGACGATGTCCTCGAGTCGTGTCGTGATGGGCTGCGGCTCGCGCAGGAGCATGATCCGCCGGCGGATCTCCGTCACCGTCTCGTCGTCGACGAGTTCCTCGCCGTCCGCGTCCGGGACGTCCGAGAGCACGATCTCGCTCGCCGGCCCGACGAGGAGCGACACGTGCACCACCGACCCGTCGGCGGCTCGGGCCGGGATCCGCACGGGCTCCGCCGTGGCCTGGTGCGCCAGCTCGGCCGCGTAGTCCACGACGGCATCGGCGATGGCGTCCCCCGTCAGCACGTGGGCGTCGCTGTAGTCGATCGAACGCATCGGGCCTCCTCCCGGTCGATGCAACCAGGACCCGCCCGTGCGCCGGTACGGGCTGAGCACGACCCGCACCGCCGGCGTCCCGATCGGGACGCCAGCGCGCGTCAGGTCAGCGAGGCCGCCGCCGTCGGCGCCACCCCGAGCCCGGCCGTGTGCCGCTCGGCGATCTCGTCCACCGCGCGCTCGAGGTTCGGGTCCTCGCCGCGCGCCAGACCGGCGTACTCGAGGTCGAAGCCGTCCTCGCCGGGGCGGCCGACGGCCTTGACCCACACCCGCCGACGCGGCACGAACAGCGAGGTGAGGAGTCCGGCGACCGCGAGGATCGCGAACCCGGCGACCCACAGCTGCGAGGCGTCGTGGTGGACGTCGAGCGAGACGTACCGCTTGACGCCGTTGAAGGTGATCGAGCCGGTGCCGTCGGGCAGTCGCTTCGTCTGGCCCGGCTCGAGCTCGATCGCGCCGTGCGCCGCCGTCGTCCCCGCGATCTGCCGCAGCCCCTTCGTCGAGAGCTGGTACACGGAGCGCGGGACGCCGTCGTCGAGGCCGAGGTCGCCCGTGTAGACCTGCAGGCTCAGCAGCGGGTTCTCGGTGTCCGGGTAGTTCGACGTGTAGGCGCCCGTCGCCTGCTTGACCGCAGTGGGGTAGAAGAACCCGACCATGCCGAGCTGGTCCGGCTGCGCGTCCGGGACCTTGACCACGCCGAGCGAGGTGTAGTTCGTGTCCTGCGGCAGGAACGGGACCACGTCCTCGAACGCCACGTGCCCGTCGCCGTCGCGCACGGTGACGTCCATCGCGTACCCGTTGCCGAGCAGGTACACGTTCGTCCCACCGATCGACAACGGGTCGTTCACCTTGATGGTGCGCTTGGTCGCCGCACCGCCCTTGGTCCGGGCGGTCACGACGGCCTTGTAGTCCGTCGCCTGACCGAGCGCGTTGAGGTTCTTCTGCTCGTACGTCGTCGTGAAGTCGTCGAGCGTCAGGTTGTAGCCGTGCAGCTGCGACTGGCTGAACCAGCGCCCCGGGTTGAACGAGTCGTACGAGCCGAGCACGTTCGAGAACGTCTGGCCCTCGACGAGGAGCCGCTGCCCCGTGTAGCTGAACCCGCCACCGATGCCGACCGCGAGCAGGACACCGACGAGCGCGGTGTGGAACACGAGGTTCCCGGTCTCGCGCAGGTAGCCGCGCTCGGCGCTCACCGAGTCACCGAAGCGCTCCACCCGGTAGCCGGACCGCTTGAGGAGCGTCATCGCGCTCGTCACGGCGGTCTCGGCGGTCGGGAGGGCCGGAGCCGGGCCCGTCGCGGACCCCTCACCTGTGACCGTGGTCGGGTCGACCGCGATGCGCTGGTACCCGGCGAGGCGCCCGAGGCGGACCGGCGTGCGGGGCGGGCGGGTTCGGAGGGCCTGCCAGTGGTGGCGTGTCCGCGGGATGATGCAGCCGATCAGGGACACGAACAGCAGGAGGTAGATCGCAGAGAACCACACCGAGGTGTAGGTGTCGAACACCTGCAGCTTGTCGAGGACCGGGTACAACGTCGGGTGGTCGACCTGGTACTGCGTCACGCCGTTCGGGTCGGCCGTGCGCTGCGGCACGAGCGACCCGGGGATCGCGGCGAGCGCGAGCAGCATGAGCAGGAACAGCGCCGTGCGCATGCTCGTCAGCTGGCGCCAGAAGAACCGGACGTAGCCGAGGAACGACAGCGCCGGCTGGTTCACCCCGCCGTCGTCGCCGCCCCCACCGCCACCGCCGCCGGTACCGCCACCACCGGTGCCGCCCGACGTGGGAGCGGCGTCGACGTGGTCGGACGGGCGCATCGGGTCGCCGACGATCGTCGTGCCGTCGGCTTCGTCCATGCCGGTGGAGGCAGCCGTGGACGTGCGGTCCGTGACCGGAACCGCTGCGGCGATCCGGTCCTCCCGGGTGTCAGACGAGCGGGACATAGCTCTGGATCACCGCCCCGACGCTCGACATGATGGCCGACCAGAGTCCGGTGACCATGAGCAGACCGATGACGATCAGGATCGCTCCTCCGATGACGTTGACGAGGCGGATGTGGCGCCGGACCGTGCGGAGGGCGCTCGACGCCCACCCGGCGCCGAGCGCGACGAGCAGGAACGGGATGCCGAGTCCGATGCAGTAGGCGACGCCGAGCCACATGCCCTGCCACGCGCTGCCGGCCTGCACGCTGAGCAGGTTGATCGCGGCGAGCGTCGGGCCGAGGCACGGGGTCCAGCCGAGGCCGAACACGACGCCGAGCAGCGGCGCCCCGACGAGGCCCGTGGCGGGCGACCAGGACGGCTTGACGGTGCGCTGCAGGAACGTGAACCGGCCGACGAACACCAACCCCATGGCGATGACGACGACCCCGAGCACCTGGGTGATGAGGTCGCGCCAGCGCACGAGCCAGAAGCCGAGCGCGCCGAACACGGTCGTGTACGCGACGAAGACGACCGTGAACCCGAGCACGAAGAACAGGACGCCGAGCAGGACGCGGCCACGACGTCGCCCGACCTCGGTGACGCCACCGACGTACCCGAGGTACCCGGGCACGAGCGGCAGCACGCAGGGCGACAGGAACGACACCAACCCGGCGAGCGCCGCGACGGGCAGTGCGACGGCCATCTGACCGCTGAGGATCGCGTCGGAGAAGGGGTTGCCGCCGGTCACGGGTCAGGCGTTCCCGTTGAGCTCGTCGCTCACGAGGGTGTCGATGATGCTCGACGAGTCGACCGCACCGAGGACGCGCGCGGCGACGCGTCCCTGCTTGTCGAGCACGATCGTGGTGGGGACGGAGTTCGGGGCGATCGTGCCCGAGAGGGCGAGCTGCATGGTCCCGTGGTCAGCGTCGAGGACCGAGCCGTACGCCGTCCGGAAGGTGCGCTCGAACGCCTGGGCGGTCGGCTTCCGGTCGCGCACGTTGACCCCGACGAACGCGACGTCCTTGCCCTGGAACGTCCCGTACGACTGGTTGAGGTACTTCGCCTCGGCGCGACAGGGCGGGCACCCGGCGTACCAGAAGTTGAGGACGACGACCTTGCCCTTGAGCGCGGCACTCGACACGTGGTCGCCGTCGTCGGTGGTGGCCGAGAAGGTCACGGGCGCGCTCCGCTTGTCGGCGGCGACCTCGGTCACCGCACCGTCGCCGGAGATGTAGTTCTGCGTGGTGCCCTTGCCGTACTGGTTCGTCAACTGGTCGTTCGAGCTCGACGAGCAGCCTGCGAGCGCGAGGGCCGCGACCACGGCACCGGTGATCGCGACGGCGAGGCGGGCGCGGGTCGAACGGCGCCGCGGTTGGACGGTCGTGCTGGTGGTGATCACACTGCTCCCATGTCGACGGCTCCGGCCCGGAGCGGACCCGCGGGATCGGCGTAGCCGACCTCGACGAAGCGCCCGCCACGGCGTTCCACGCTCGTGATGCTCGACAGCGCGCACCGACGGGCACGCGGGTCGTGCCAGAGGTGCTCGCCGGCCAGCCGGCGGTGCACCGTCCAGATCGGGAGCTGGTGGCTCACGAGGACGACGTCACCCCCGTCGATGCTCCCCCACGCGGTCTCGAGCGCGGCCGTCATGCGGTTCGCGATCGACGCGTAGGCCTCGCCCCAACTCGGCCGCAACGGGTTGGCGATCCACGGCCACTCCGTCGGCCGGGCGACCGACCGCCGCGTGAAGCCGGGCGGCTGGCCCTCGTAGCGGTTCGTCGGCTCGATGAGCCGCTCGTCGAGCCGGACGTCGAGGTCGTACGCCTCGGCCCACGGCGCGGCCGACTCCTGCGTCCGCTGCAGGGGCGATGCGACGACCGCACGGACGTCCACACCGGCGTCGACGAACGACCGCGCGGCGGCCTCGGCCATGCGTCGGCCGAGCTCGCTCAGCCGGAACCCCGGCAGGCGTCCGTACAGGACGCCATCGGGGTTGTGGACCTCGCCGTGACGAACGAGGTGCAAGCGGGTCGCGGGCATGGCCTCCAGTGTAGGTCGGGCGGCGCGTCCACCTCCCACCCAGTTCCCGCACGGGTATGCGGAACCGCTCAGCAGCGGCGTCCGGGAGGCTCGGGCGGGCCCGTCAGGACAGGTGGCCCGACAACCGCGTGTGGATCCGCAGCGACCGGGTGTCGAGCCCCACCACCTCGACGGTCGCACCGTGCATCGCGTACCGCTGCTCGATCGCGTCCAGCGCGGCGACCGTCGACGCGTCCCACACCTGGGCGCCGGCGAGGTCGATCTCCACCCGCGCCGGGTCCTCGGCGTACGAGAACCGCGTGGGCAGATCGCTCGACGAGGCGAAGAAGAGCGCGCCGTGCACGCGGTAGCGGACGAGGTCGCCACGGACCTCCCGCTCGACGGACACGACGTGGGCGACCCTCCGGGCGAACACGAGCGCGGACACGACGACGCCGATGAGCACTCCGGTGGCGAGGTTGTCGGTGAACACGACGACCACGACCGTGATCACCATGACGCCCGTCTCCCCGAGCGGCATCCGGCGGAGGGTCCGCGGACGGACGCTGTGCCAGTCGAACGTCGCGACGCACACCATGACCATGACGGCGGTGAGCGCCGCCATCGGGATCTCGGCGACCACCCCGCGCAGGGTCACCGTCAGCACGAGCACCGAGACGCCGGCGACGAAGGTCGAGACGCGGGTCCGCGCCCCGGCCGTCTTCACGTTGATGACCGTCTGGCCGATCATCGCGCAGCCGCCCGTGCCGCCGAAGAACGCACTGACGACGTTGGCGATGCCCTGCCCCCACGACTCGCGCCACCCGCTCGACCGGGTGTCCGTGAGCGCGTCGACGAGCTGTGCGGTGAGCAGGGTCTCGATGAGCCCCACGACCGCCATGCCGAAGGCCGTCGGGGCGATGATCCGCAGCGTCTCGAGGTCGAGCGGCACACGGATCCCGGCGAAGGTCGGCAGCGACGACGGCAGCGCGCCCTTGTCCCCGACCGTCGGGACGTCGACGTGGAACAGCAACGTGAGCGCGGTGACCACGATCACCGCGATGAGCGGGGCGGGCACCGCCTTCGTCAGGAGCGGGAACGCGATGATGATCGCGATGCCGAGCGCCGTGAGCGGCCAGACGACGAACGGCACGCCACGACCGAACAGGTTCGGCAGCTGTGCGGTGAGGATGAGGATCGCGAGCGCGTTGACGAACGCGACGTTGACGCTCCGCGGGATGAACCGCATGAGACGAGCGACGCCGAGGAAGCCGAGCACGAGCTGGAACACACCGCCGAGGACGATCGTCGGCACGAGGTACGCGATGCCGTGGTCCCGGATGAGCGGCGCGACGACCAGCGCCACGGATCCGGCCGCCGCGGAGACCATGGCAGGACGACCGCCGACGAACGCGATCACGACCGCGATGACGAACGACGAGAACAGGCCGACCGCCGGGTCGACCCCGGCGACGATCGAGAACGAGATCGCCTCGGGGATCAGGGCGAGCGCCGTCACGACGCCAGCGAGCACCTCGCGCGTGAGCAAGCGCGGCGACCGCAGCGCCTGCAGCACGGAGTGGGCGACGGGTGCCGACGGACCGGACTGGACAGCTGCGGAGGTCATCGGCGACCACCTTACGGGCGGGCGTGAGCGCTCACCACGGCGTCCGACGCGGGACGGGGGCCGCCCGCTAGACTCGACCCCCGTGATCGAACGCACCCGCATCGCCGACCTCGCCGCACTCCCCGACGGTCCCGTGACCGTCGGCGGATGGGTCGAGACCGTCCGTGACCAGAAGAAGGTGCAGTTCGTCGTACTGCGCGACGAGACGGGCGCCGTCCAGCTCGTCAACCCCGCCGTCCGTGCCGTCGACGACGACGCCGACGACAGCGCACGTGCGGCGCTGACCACGACCGAGACGATCTCCGGGCTCGCGCACGGGACCTTCCTGGTGGCCCAGGGCACGCTCAAGCACGACGAGCGCGTCAAGCTCGGTGGCATCGAGGTCAAGATCGACCGCCTCGACGTCGTGACCGCCGCGCTCCCCGAGACGCCGATCGCCGATGACTCCTCGCTCGACAAGCGCCTCGACTGGCGGTTCCTCGACCTCCGGAACCGCAAACAGAACCTCGTGTTCCGGATCCAGACGACCCTCGAGCACGCGTTCCGGACCTACTGGGTCGAGCGCGACTTCATCGAGATCCACACGCCGAAGCTCATGGCGTCCGCGTCCGAGTCCCGCGCCGAGCTGTTCGAGCTGCCGTACTTCGACACGACGGCGTACCTGGCGCAGAGCCCGCAGAACTTCAAGCAGATGGCGCAGCCGGCCGGATTCGGCGCGGTGTTCGAGATCGCGGACGCGTTCCGGGCCGACCCGTCGTTCACCTCCCGGCACGCGACGGAGTTCACCAGCGTCGACGCCGAGATGAGTTGGGTCGAGTCCCACGAGGACGTCATGGCCATGCACGAGGAGCTCCTCGTCGCCGGCATCACCGCCGTGCAGGCGAAGTACGGCAAGGAGATCAACGAGGTCTTCGGCTTCGAGCTCCAGGTCCCCACCGCGCCGTTCCCGCGCATCCCGCTCGCCGAGGCCCGCCGGATCGTCGCGGAGGGCGGCTACGAGATCCCCCGCGCCGACGGCGACCTCGACCCCGAGGGCGAGCGCCGGATCTCGGCGTACGCCAAGGAGCAGTTCGGCTCGGACTTCGTGTTCGTCACCGACTACGACGCCACGATCCGGCCCTACTACCACATGCGTCACGAGGACGACCCGACGCTCACGAAGAGCTACGACCTCATCTACAACGGCACCGAGATCTCCACGGGCGCCCAGCGCGAGCACCGCGTCGACGTCCTGACGCAGCAGGCGGTCGAGAAGGGCCTGGACCCCGCCGAGCTCGAGTGGTACCTCGACTTCTTCCGCTACGGCGTCCCCCCGCACGGTGGCTTCGGCATGGGCCTGGCCCGGGTGCTCATGCTCATGCTCGGCCAGTCGTCGATCCGCGAGGTCACGTACCTGTTCCGCGGTCCCACCCGCCTGCTCCCGTAGCGGTTCCCGACCGCACACAGGAGGCGCTGCTCCCCACCGGGGCAGCGCCTCCCGCGTGTGCGGCAGCGACGGCCGGGAGCCGCGGCTCAGGCCTCCCAGTCGATGGCGGTCCGCCCCGTGACCATCCCGCGGACGGTGTCGGCGGCGGCCTGGTGCTCGGGGTGGACCTGGTAGGCCTCGAGCCCGGCGAGGTCGTCGAACGTGGCGACCACCGCGACGTCCGCGTTGCTGCCGGGGTACGCCACGTTGTCGACCACGCGGATGGAGCGGATCGACGGCACGACGCCGTCGAGGGCTTCGAGCACGGCGCGGATGTGGGCGATCGCCTCGTGACGGACGACGTCGTCGCGCAAGCGCCAGGCGACGACGTGGTGGATCACGCGCGGGCCTCGGCCGCGGCGAGCGCACGCTCGAACCGCTCGGCGTCGACGCGCCAGGTGCTGTGGACCCGGCCGTCGACGATGACCACGGGGATGTCCTCCGCGTACTCCTCGCGCAGGGCGTCGTCCTGGAGGATGTCCCGCTCCTCGAACACGACGTCGGGGTGGGCGTCGAGCACGGAGCGGACGATCGGACGGGCGTCGTCGCACAGGTGGCATCCGGGCTTGGTCAGGAGCGTCACGGTGGGCACCCGTCCAGCGTAGTGCGGAGACGACGAAGCCCCGGCCGGTGATCGGTCGGGGCTCTCGTGGTGAGCAGGTCCGGCAGGACCTACTTCTTGTTGCGACGCTGGTGGCGCGTCTTGCGCAGCAGCTTGCGGTGCTTCTTCTTCGCCATGCGCTTGCGGCGCTTCTTGATGACAGAACCCATACGGCCCTCCTACGGCTGATGTGGACACCGGGTCGGAGACCGCGGAAAAATACCTCGTGCGACATTACCGGAGCCGACCGGCGTTGTCGAACGGCGTGGGCGTGGCGCGCTCAACCGACGTCGGCGACACCACCGCGGAGCATCTCCGCGACGGCGGACTCCGGGACCCGGAACGACCGGCCGAAGCGGATGGCGGGGAGCTCCCCCGCGTGCACCATGCGGTAGACCGTCATCTTCGAGACGCGCATCATCTCAGCGACCTCAGCGACCGTGAGGAACCGCACGTCGTCGAAGTTGCCGGCCATGCTCTGCCTTCAGGAGGGGCCCGGCGCCTCCGGACCATGGTGTGACCTGCGTGGTCTCTGGCAACCATAGGGGCGGCCGTGGCGCGGTGTCCAGCCCGCCCGCTGCCCCGGGAACGGGGGTCAGTCGTCGTCCTCGCCGGCACGCCGCTGGAGCCGACGCCGCACCGGGTCCACCACGCGCTCCCAGCCCGTCTGCGCCCCCGAGATCGCCGTCGTGGCGCGGAAGGACGCCTCGGCCATCACCCGTCCGAGTTCGGTGCCGACGTCCACCCGAGACCGTCCCGCGGCGCCGCGGCGCACCGACACGGGGCGGCCGTCGGGGGTCCACGCCGTGGTCGCCGGGACCTCCTCGGCAGCGACGACACCGGTGAACGGTGCGAGCCATTCCTCGACGCCGACGAGGGGCTCCGGGTCGAGGCGGTAGTAGCGGTGCTGGCCCTCGTCGCGCGTGCACACCAGGCCGGCGTCGCGGAGCACCCGGAGGTGTTTCGACACCGTCGGTTGGCTGATCCCGAGGCGCGTGACGAGCGCACCCACGCTGAGTTCGCCGACGGACCCGGCCGCGCCGTACTCCTCGAGCAGGGTTGCGAGCAGTCGGCGCCGCGTGGGGTCCGCGATCACGCCGAAGATGTCGGGCATGCGCTCAGGGTAACGGGGCGCGCGCGGCGAGGGCCATCCGGACGCCCTCGGGGTGCCCCAGGGCGCGTGCGTCAGAGCGCGGCGAGCTCCGCGGCTCGGGCGATGGCGGCATCGGCGGCACGGCGGAGGGTCCCCTCGAGGTCCGCGTCCTCGAGGACCGCGATCGCCCGCTCGGTCGTGCCCTTCGGACTCGTCACCGCGCGCCGGAGGGCCTCGGGGCCGTCGTCCGACGTGGCGAGGAGCTCGACCGCGCCGCGGAGCGTGCCCTCGACCATGACCCGCGCCTGCTCGCGGTCGAACCCGAGCGACTCGGCCGCACGCCGCCACTGTTCGACGAGCAGGAACACGTAGGCGGGCCCGGATCCGGACACCGCGCTGAGGGCGTCGAGCTGGGCCTCGGGGACCTCGAGCACGTCGCCCGAGACCGCGAAGAGGGACGAAGCGAGCGCGACCGCCGCCGCGTCGGCGCGACTGCCCCCGCTGACCCCGGTGACACCGCGGCCGACGCGCACGGGGGTGTTCGGCAGCGCCCGGACGACCCGCACGCCCTCCGGCACCAGGGACTCCATCGTCACACTCGTCACCCCGACGGCGACACTCACCACCACCGCGTCCGGCTCGAGGTCGGCCCGCACCTCGCGCAGCAGGTCGGCGACGAGGAACGGCTTGACCCCGACGACGACGAGCCCCGCCCCGCGCACGGCGCGCCGGTTCGCCTCCGGGTCGGTCTCCACGGCGACGGCGGCGAGGCCCCGGACGCGGAGCGCCTCGGCGGACCGCTCCGACCGGTTCGTGACGGCGAAGCGATCCGCGGGGACGCCTGCGGCGAGCAGGCCGTCCAGGACCGCTCCCGACATGGATCCGACGCCGAGCATCGCGGTACGTGGCAGATCGAGGACCATCCGGCCATCCTAGGATCTGACCGACCACACAGGAACGAGAGCAGGGCTGGGCACCATGAGCGCATCCGGAGGCAACAGGGCGATCGTCGCGGCCCTCGGCGCGAACGTCGGCATCGCCGTGGTCAAGTTCATCGCGGCCGCGATCAGCGGATCGGCGTCGATGCTCGCCGAGGGCGTCCACTCCCTCGCCGACTCGGTCAACCAGGTCCTGCTCATCATCGGCGGCCGACGGTCGAAGCGGGCGGCGGACGAGGAACACCCGTTCGGCTACGGCCGCGAACGGTACGTGTACGCCTTCGTCGTGTCGATCATCCTGTTCTCGATCGGCGGCGTGTTCTCGCTGTACGAGGGCATCGAGAAGCTCGAGCACCCGCACCCCCTGGAGACCTGGTGGCTCCCGCTGGCGGTGCTCGCGATCTCCATCCTGCTCGAGGGCTTCTCGCTCCGGACGGCGTTGCGGGAGGCCCGGTCCGACCGCGGGGACCAGTCCCTGGTGCAGTACATCCGTCGGGCCAAGGCACCCGAACTCCCGATCGTCATGCTCGAGGACACGGCGGCGCTCACCGGGCTCGTGTTCGCGTTCCTCGGCGTCGGTCTGACGGCGCTCACCGGCAACGGCGTCTTCGACGCGATCGGCACGATCCTCATCGCCCTCCTGCTCGTCGCCGTCGCGGTCGTGCTCGGTGTCGAGACGAAGAGCCTGCTGCTCGGCGAGGGGGCGACGCCCGCGGACCTGCAGGCGATCAAGCGGGCGATCCTCGACGGCCCGGAGGTCGACTCGATCATCCACATGAAGACCCTGTACCTCGGCCCGGACGAGCTCATGGTTGCGGCGAAGGTCGCGGTGGACGGGGACCGTCGCCTGGGGGACGTCGCGGCGGGCATCGACGCCCTGGAGGCCCGGGTCCGGTCCGTCGTGCCCGTCGCCCGGGTCATCTACATCGAGCCCGACGTCCGGCACGACGCCCCGCGGCCGCCGACCGAGGCGATCATCATCCGCGCGGCCGACTGACGCGTCCTCCCCCGGTCGGGAGGCCGAGCGACCGTCCACAGGGAAGGCACGCCTTCGTGGCGGAGCCGGCCGGGCCTCCGCCACGATCGGAGCATGTCCGTGTTGCAGAACGTGTTCCTGGCCCTCCACTTCCTCGGTCTCGCCGCCGTGATCGGCGTCTTCCTCGCGCAGGTCCGGCGCAAGGAGCACATCGAGACCCAGTGGCTCGTCATCGGCCTCGTGACGCAGCTCGTGGCGGGTCTGGCACTCATGGGCATCATCGACGCGACCACCCACGGCGGGGCGAACCACGTCAAGCTCGGGGTCAAGCTCGTCATCGCGCTGATCGCCCTCACGACGGCGTTCGTGGCGCGGTCACGGCAGCGCCGGGCCGACGCGGGGACGGCCGGACCGAAGGCGGCGCTGCCGTTCTTCCACACGACCGGAGCGCTGGCGATCGTCAACGTGCTCATCGCCGTGTTCTGGCACTGAGGCGCGTCCGGTCGCCGAGCGGCCTCAGCGTCTCGCGGCGAAGAACGTGTCGAGCATCGCGGCACAGGGCTGTTCGAGCACGCCGCCGACGACCTCGGCCCGGTGCGGGAGTCGTCGATCGCGCGCGATGTCGTAGACGCTGCCCGACGCACCCGCCTTCGGATCCCACGCGCCGAACACGATCCGGGGTACCCGAGCGGCGAGCACGGCGCCGGCGCACATCGGGCACGGCTCGAGCGTGACGACGAGGGTGTGCTGCTCGAGGTGCCAGTCCCCCGTGCGTGCCGCGGCGGCGCGGAGTGCGAGCACCTCGGCGTGCGCGGTCGGATCCTGTCGGGCCTCCCGTTCGTTGCGCCCCGTGGCGACCACCGCACCGGTCGCGTCGAGCACGACCGCGCCGACCGGGACGTCCCCCGTCGCGAGACACGCGCGGGCCTCGTCGAGCGCCCGTTCCATCGCGGCCACCCACGGCCGGGCCGCCGGGTGCTCGCCCCGGTCCGCTCCGCCGCCGATGCCCGAGGGTCCGGGGCCGACCGGCCCGGGTCCGTGCTGCCGGTGCTCCACTCGCCCTCCTCGTCCGCCGCGGTGGCGCCTCCGTGGCCGGTACCCTTGAGCGTATGCGAGTCCACGTCGCCGACCACCCGCTCATCACGCACAAGTTGTCGGTGCTCCGCGACCGCACGACGCCCGCACCGACGTTCCGCGCTCTGACCGAGGAGCTCGTGACGCTCCTCGCGTACGAGGCGACGCGCAACGTGCGAGTGACCGCGACCGCGATCGAGACCCCCGTCGCGAACACCGTCGGCGTCGCCATCGCCAAGCCGCGTCCGCTCGTCGTGCCGATCCTCCGAGCGGGCCTCGGGATGCTCGAGGGCATGGTCAAGCTCGTGCCGACAGCCGAGGTCGGGTTCCTCGGCATGGCGCGCAACGAGGAGACCCTCGAGCCCCAGACGTACGCCGAGCGCCTGCCCGAGGACCTGTCGAACCGGCAGTGCTTCGTCCTCGACCCGATGCTCGCGACCGGTGGCTCCCTGACGGCCGCGATCGAGTTCCTGTTCGACCGGGGCGCCGTGGACGTCACCGCCGTCTGCATCCTCGCCGCGCCCGAAGGGCTCGCCGCGGTCGAGGAGGCCACCGCGGGCAAGGACGTCACGATCGTCCTCGGTGCCCTCGACGAGCGACTCGACGACCGCGGGTACATCGTGCCCGGACTCGGCGACGCGGGCGACCGGTTGTACGGACTCGCCGAGTAGCCCCTTCCACCGCCCTCGCAGGCTCGGTCGGCGCTGGCGTCGCGCGAACGCACGTCCGCACGTCCGCCGGGACAGTTGACAGCCCCCTGGTATACCGCCGATACTCGCCCCATGACTGTTTCCTCGTCCACCCGCGTCCTCATCGAGGTCCAGGGGACTGCCGGCATGATGATGCCGGGCATGGCGGTCATGTGTTGTCGAATGCGTGCCTGACCGGCACCCGTTCCAGCCGGACCCACCCCGACGGCGACCCCGTCCTGTGTGCGGTCCCCGGGATCCGGCGCCGACGACCATCGTGATCGTCGACGCGGAGGTACCCGCTCCCCTCGGTCCGTCCCGCCCTCGAACCCCCTCGCCGGGGTCCGGGCACCGCGGACGCCGCGACCGAGGACGCATTCGACGCACCGGCGCTCCGAGCGCCACAGCCAGGAGGACTCCCATGTCACTCACCATCGATCGCCCGCGACACACCACCGCCCCCGCCGACACCGCGCTCGCCGGTGCTGCTTCGCCGACCCATGCCGGGCCGGCTCTCCCCGCGGCCCAGCACGCCCGCACTGCTGCGCCCGTGCGTACCCCCGCTGCCGGCACCGCCCTGCCCGCCCGTGCCGCACGGCCTGCGCCCGCTGCCGAGGACGTCCCGACGAGTCCCGTCGTCGCTCCCGCCCGGAGCCGCGCTCTGCCCGAGGGCACGGAGGCACGCGGATTCGCCCTCTACGTCGGGATCGACGAGGCGAAGGCCGCTGCGGCCGGCACCTCGCTCGCGGCCATCGTCGAGCAGCTCAAGGCCCTGACGGCCCAACTCGCCCCCGCCGCCGAGACCTACGCGGCGGTCGCGGTGGCGGCCGAGGGCTCCGGGGGCCGCGACGTCGAGGTCGTGCGCCTCGCGCTGCAGGACCGATCCGCGGTCGCGGCGCGGAAGCAGACCTCGCCCGCGGAGCCCGAGGAGACCGGCGTCGTGATCGACATCTCGCGCAAGCGGGTCGTGCTCGACGGCGAGACCGCACCGCTGACCTACAAGGAATTCGAGCTCCTCCAGTTCCTCGTGCTCCGCGAGGGCCGGACGGTCGACCGCCAGGCGATCATCGAGGGACTCTGGGCGGACGGCGAGGACGAGACGCCGAACGAGCGGACCATCGACGTGCACGTCCGACGCCTCCGCTCGAAGCTCGGTGCCTTCGAGGAGATCGTGCGGACGGTCCGGGGTGTCGGCTACCGGTTCGACCGGCACGCGGACGTCGCCGTCCGGTACGCCTCCACGCCGTCCCCCGACCTCTTCTGACGGCCGCGGGGGCTCCCGGCATCGGCATCGGGCGCTCTGGGTGAACTCGCAGTGAAACAACGATCCGGTACCTACCGCTCGTTACCACCTCGTTATATTCTGACGGAGCAGTCGCTGTTTGCTGTGGCAGCGGTTGCGGAATGTGATTGCAGGACACTCTTGGGTGCAAGGGAGGAGGGCGGCCACCACGCCTCTGGTGGCCGCCCTTCGTCGTGTCCGAGCCGGTCCGGCGTCCGACCCCGTCGATACAGTTGGCGGAGGTCGGAAGGAGCCGCAGTGAGTGACACATCGAAGGCCGTCGCCGCGTGGGAGGCCCTGTTCCGCGCGCAGGTCACCGTGATGCGCAACCTCAACACCGCGTTCCCGTCGTCCGACATCTCGTTCAACGAGTACGACGTCTGCTACAACCTGTCCAAGCAGCCCGGACGGCGCCTCCGGATGCGGGACCTGACCGGCCAGCTCCTGCTGACCCAGCCGAGCATCAGCCGCCTCGTCGAACGGCTGGCGGCCCGCGGCGTCGTCGAGAAACTCCCCGATCCGACGGACGCCCGCGGTGTGATCGTCGCGTTGACGACACACGGCTTCGACCTCTACCGCACCGTGGCGAAGCAACACGCCGCCACCATCGCCGAGCAGGTCGGCGCCGGACTCGACGACGACGAGCTGGGCGAGCTCGAACACCTGTGCACGAAGCTGCGCACGGCCGCCGCTGCCGCCACCGACGGCACCACGGCGCACCCGGCGCTCCGCGCGAACCCGGACCCGTCGGCCTCCGATCTGGCCTCCGACACCGTGCCGAGCGTGTGAGCGGCGCGCTCGTCTGGCTGCGGGACGACCTGCGCCTCCACGACAACCCCGCCCTGCACGCCGCCGTCACGGCCGGCGGCCCGGTCACCGTGGCGTACGTCCTCGACGACCAGTCGGAGGGCCTCCGTCCGTTCGGTGGCGCCGCGCGCTGGTGGCTGCACGGGTCGCTCGCCGCGCTCGACGCCGACCTCCGGGCCCGCGGGAACCGCCTCGTCCTGCGCCGGGGTGCCGCGGCCACCGTGATCGACGAGCTCGTGCGCGACACCGCGGCGGACACGGTCCTCTGGAACCGTCGGTACGGCGCCGCGGAACGCGCGATCGACACGGGGATCAAGCAGTCGCTCACCGACCGCGGTCACGTCGTGCACAGCGCGGCGGCGGCGCTGCTCTGGGAGCCGTGGACGCTCGCCACCGGCCAGGGCCAGCCCTACCGGGTGTTCTCGCCGTTCTGGCGCGCGGCGCAGGCGATGCCGACACCCCGCGAACCGCTCCCGCGGCCCGTGACGGTGCCGGCCGGGCCGTCTGTGGCGAGCGACGCCCTCGACGACTGGGGTCTGCTGCCGACCCGACCGGACTGGGCCGGCGGCCTGCGCGCGACCTGGACCCCCGGCGAGGCCGGAGCCGCGGCCCGGTTCCGCCACTTCCTCGAGCACGGTCTCGAGGACTACGACCAGCGTGACCAGCCGTCGGCCGACGCCGCGAGCGGACTGAGCCCGCACATCCGCTGGGGCGAGATCAGCCCGTACCAGCTCTGGCACCGTCTGCACGGCGAGCTCACGCCCGCGCAGCGTCGGCAGGCGCCGTCGTTCCTCCGACAGCTGGCCTGGCGCGAGTTCAACTGGCACGAGCTGTACCACGAGCCGGACATGGCGACCGTGAACGTCCGCCCCGAGTTCGACGCCTTCCCGTGGCGCTCCGCGTCGTCGGACGAGCTCGACCGCTGGCGGTACGGCCGCACCGGCATCGACCTCGTGGACGCCGGCATGCGGGAGCTCTGGCACACCGGCGCGATGCACAACCGCGTCCGCCTGGTCGTCGGGAGTTTCCTCGTCAAGAACCTGCTCGTCGACTGGCGCGTCGGCGAGCAGTGGTTCTGGGACACCCTCGTCGACGCCGACTCCGCGAACAACGCCGGCAACTGGCAGTGGGTGGCCGGTTCCGGGTTCGACGCCGCCCCCTTCTTCCGCGTCTTCAACCCGCAGCTCCAGGCGGACAAGTTCGATCCCCACCGGAGCTACATCCGGCAGTGGATCCCGGCGGACGAGGTCCGGCCGGAACCGATGGTCGACCTCAAGTCGAGCCGCGCCCGAGCCCTCGACGCCTACCAGCAGATGCGGGCCGTGTGACCAGCGCATCCTCGTCGGACGCCGCTCCCGACAACGCCGCCTCCGCCAGGGCTCCACGACCCGCGGACCGAATCCCCGCGGACGTCCTGAGCCGCATCGACGACCTGTTCCGGCAGCGTGTGGAGCGCGGTGTCGCTCCGAGTAGCGCGTGGGGCGTGTTCGACCGCCAGGGCCTCGTCGCCAGTGGCGGGCACGGGGACCGCGGTGACGGACGAGCTCCCGACCAGGACACGGCGTACCGGATCGCCTCGTGCACGAAGAGCGTCACCGCCGCGGCCCTGCTGCTCCTCGCCGAACGGGGCCTCCTCGACCTCGACGACCCGGTGACCGCGTTCGTGCCCGCGTTCGCGTCGGTCGCACTGCCCCGCCCGGACGCCCCCGTCCCGACGCTGCGGATGCTGCTGACGATGTCCGCCGGCTTCCCGACCGACGACCCCTGGGCCGACCGGCAGGAGTCCCTGTCCGACGACGCGTTCGACGGCGTGCTCCGCGGCGGCCTGCTCTTCGACCGGGTGCCGGGAACGGGCTTCGCCTACTCGAACCTCGGTTACGCACTGCTCGGCCGTGTCGTGGCGCGGGTGAGCGGTCGGCCGTACCAGCGCTTCGCGACCGAGGAGCTGCTCGACCCGCTCGGGCTCACCCGGACGGCGTTCACCGCGCCCGACGGGGCCGCGCTCGCCTCCGGGTACCGCTCGGGCCCGGACGGCTGGGAACGGCTGCCGTTCACCGGCCCGGGTGCGTTCTCGAGCATCGGCGGTCTGTTCTCGACGGTCACGGACCTCGCGGCGTGGGCGCGGTTCCTGGCCGCCGCGTTCGACGGCATCGGCGTCGGGACGACCGGGGCGGCGGCGTGGTCCGGGTCGGCGTCACTGTCGGCAGCCGACCGTCGTGCCATGCAGCAGGCGTCACGGACCATCTCGGGCGGGACGGGCCTCCCGGGTCTGCGGGATCGCCCTGCCGGGTACGGCTTCGGGCTGTTCGTCGAACAGGACCCGGTCGTCGGGACGATCGTGTCGCACTCGGGCGGCTACCCGGGCTTCTCCGCACACATGCGATGGAGCACGGCTGACGGCGTCGGCGTGGTTGCGTTCGAGAACGCGACCGGGGCTCGGGTGCCGATGGCCGCGACGGAGGCGCACGACCTCCTGCTGTCCGCACGACCCGCACCCCCTGCGGTCCCGGTGCTCGACGTGACGCGACGCGCGCAGGCGGCCGTGACGCGCCTCCTGGCCGACGGGTTCCCCGACGACCTCGCCGACGCGGTGTGCACCCCGAACGTCGCAATGGACGTGCCCTACGAACGCCGCCGTGCAGCCGTCCGGGAGGCCCTGTCCGCGTCCGGCGCGGACCTCGCGGCCCGCCCCGTGCGCGAGGAGACGCGGTCACCCACGCACCTGGTGTGGTGGCACCCGGGGACCACCGGTCTGCTGCGGGTCGAGATCCGTCTCGCTCCGATCGCGGCCGGACTCGTGCAGACGCTCACGGTCCGGGTGGAGGACGCACCTCCGGTCTGACCGGCTGCGGACGCCTGTGGAACGTGCACGGGCACACGACCACCTCCGGTAGCATTCCACATGCCAGTCGACCTCGACGACACCGGAGGACAGGACCGCCGTGCCACGCAGACCCGATCCCAGCATCAAGCCCGCGATCGTCGAACGCGTCGCCGCGCATCTCCGGGCCACACCGATCGAGGCCGTCACGCTGCGCGGCGTGGGTCGGGCCCTCGGCACCAGCGCGTACCCGCTCGTGTACCACTTCGGATCCCGGGACGCCTTGGTAGACGCCGTGGTGGAGCACCTCGAGCGGACGTGCGACCACGTGGAGCTCGACTCCGCCGCGACGCCGACGGACCTCCGCAGCTGGTTCCGGGAGCAGTTCGGCAACCTCGGCGATCCCGATCGGTACTTGGCCGCGCGGTTGACGTTCGAGCTCGGCGCGACCGAGCCGCTCCGCGGCGGATGTCGGCACCGCCCGCGGCACGACCGCCAGGTCGCGTCCGTCGTCGCGTGGTGCCGGCATCACGACGTCACTGATCCCGAGCAACGGGGGCGCGAGGCCGTCCTGTACGCGCGGGGCGTGCAGTGGGGCGGGGTGCTCGACGGCGACCAGCAGGCGGCGGACCAGGCGCTGCACCGGATCGCACGCACGTTGGCCCTCGCCGCCGGACGTGCCGATGCGGCGGTGGGGCCGATGGACACCGCGGGGCCGGACGCCGAGCACGACGAAGGCCGCCCCGAACGGGGCGGCCTCCGTGTCGAACCTGATCGCGATCGCGGCGTCGTGCCGGACCGCGACGGTCAGGTCAGAGCGTGACGAACGACTGCGCCTTGGCGTTGGCGAAGCGCGCGGCGACGTTCTCCCAGTCGACGATGTTCCACACGGCCTTGACGTAGTCCGCCTTGACGTTGAGGTAGTCGAGGTAGAACGCGTGCTCCCACATGTCGAGCATGAAGATCGGGACGAGCCCGAACGGGATGTTGCCCTGCTGGTCGAACAGCTGGAACGTCGTGAGCTGCTGCCCCACGATGTCCCAGGCGAGCACCGACCAGCCCGAGCCCTGGATGCCCGTGGCGACCGCGGAGAACTGGGCCTTGAACTGGTCGAACGAGCCGAAGAACTCGTCGATCGCCGCGGCGAGCTCACCCTCGGGCACCTTCGTGTCCGGGCCGAGGTTCGTCCAGAAGATCGAGTGGTTCACGTGGCCACCGAGGTTGAACGCGAGGTCCTTCTCGAGCTTGTTGACGTTCGCGAGGTTGCCCGACTCACGGGCCTCACCGAGCTGCTGCAGGGCGGTGTTCGCCCCCGCCACGTAGGTCGCGTGGTGCTTGTCGTGGTGGAGCTGCATGATCTTGCCGCTGATGTGCGGCTCGAGCGCGGCGTAGTCGTACGGCAGTTCCGGAAGGGTGTACTCAGCCATCGGATGTCCTTTCGTGTTGGGTTGGACGTGCGGGTCCCGCGGCCGGATGGACCAGCCGGGAACGATCGGTGAGGGAGTGGAACTCCCGGTTGTGGTAGACGAGCGGCTCGCCCTGCTCGAGGCCGAGCACGATGTCGAGCACCTCGGCGACGACCACCGTCGAGCTGCCGATCGGCGTCGTCGAGAGCGGACGGCACCGCAGGACCGATGCCGCCGCGGGCAGGTACCAGTCGCCGGAGGGCAGGCGCTCCCAGATGCCCGGCTCGTCGACGGACGGACTCCCCGTGGAGGCGAAGCGCCGGGCGAGCTCCACGCCGCCCGCGTGCATCAGGTGGACCACGAACAGCGGCGCACCGAGCACCGCACCGGCCGACCCGGAGTTCGTCGACAGCGAGAACACGAGGACGGGCGGGTCGACCGCCACCGACGCCACCGACGACGCCGTGAGCCCGGTCGGACCGTCCGGTGTGTCCGCCGTGATGACCGCGACTCCCGCAGGGTGTCCGCGGAACGCCGCCTTGTAGGCGTCGGTCAGGTCACCGGGGGTGCCGGGCACGGACTGGGGGGTGTCGACCTGGGGCATCAGTCGGGCTCGTTCTCTTCCTCTTCGGGCGCGACCCGTCAGGGCCACGTCCCAACGTAGGACTTCGAGCGCCGTTGAGGTCAAGATCCACAGCAATCGCGTGCGGTCGGGCGTGGCACGGGCGGCCGAGGCGTCCACCTGCGCGGCGGGCGCGACCGGCGCGGCGGGCGCGACCGGCGCGGCGGGCGCGAGGGTCAGCGGACGCGCCGGAGCGTGAACCAGGCGCCGACCGCAGCTGCGACCATGAGCACCGCGGCGACGCCGGCGGTCGTCGTGACGCCCGAGTCGAACGCGGCGCGCGCCGATGCGAGCAGTTCGGCGCCCGCGTGGCCGCCGAGGGACCGGGCGGCGGCGACCGCCCCGCCGAGCGTCTGGCCGGCGGCGACGTGCTCGGTCGATGACAGCCCCGCCGGCACGACGACGTGCGCGCGGTACGCGGCGGCGAGCACGGTCCCGAGCACGGCCGTGCCGAGCACGGCGCCGATCTCGTAAGCCGTCTCCGACAGCGCCGACGCCGCACCCGACTTCGCGGCGGGCACCGTCGACACGATGAGGTCGTTCGTCACGGTCTCGGACGCGCCGATCCCGACGCCCAGGAGCACGTACGCCACGGCGAGCGCCCGGATGTCCGCACCGTGTCCGAGCGCGGCGACCAGGGCGTACGCGGCGGCCGAGGACAGCAGCGACACCGCGACCACCCATCGCGGAGCGATCCGGGCGACGACCGGGACGACCACGAGCCCGGCGACGACCGACAACACCGTGCCCGGCAGCAGGACGAGTCCGGCGGTGAACGGGTCGAGCCCGGCGACGAGCTGCAGGTGCTGCGAGATGAAGTACAGGAACCCCGTGAGCGAGAACATCGCCGTCATGTTCGTGACGATGCTGCCCGTGAACGGCACGCTGCGGAACAGCCGGACGTCCAGCATCGGCACACGCGCGGTGAGCTGGCGCCGGACGAAGGCGACGCCGCAGACGACCCCGACCGCGAGTGCGGCGAGCGCGGCACCCCGGGTGTCCGGATCGGCCAGCGACTTGATCGCCCACGCCGTCGGTGCGAGCGCCGCGAGCGACAACGCCATGCTCACGAAGTCCACGGGACCCGGAGCGGGATCACGGGACTCGGGCACGAGGAACGGCGCGGTGAGGAGCAGCAGGACGAGGATCGGCACGGCGAGGAGGAACACGCTCCCCCAGGCGAAGTGCGCGAGGAGGACGCCACCGACCAGGGGCCCGAGCGCGCCGCCTGCGGAGAACGTGCAGGACCACACCGCCAGCGCGAGGCGTCGCTCTGCACGGTCCTCGAACACGTTGCGGATGAGCGACAGCGTCGACGGCATGAGCATCGCGCCGAAGACGCCCATCGCGACCCGGGCGGCGACGAGCATCCAGGCATCGGTCGCGAACGCGGCGGCGACCGAGAACGCGGCGAAGCCCGTCGCGCCGACGAAGAGCAGGCGGCGGCGCCCCCACCGATCGCCGAGGCTGCCCATGACGACGAGGAGCCCAGCCAGGACGAGGGGGTACGCGTCGACCACCCAGAGCAGCGTGGTGGCGGCGGGGTGGAGGTCGGCGGAGATCGCCGGGAGCGCGAAGCTCAGCACGGTGTTGTCGACCGCGATGAGGAGCACGGGGAGCATGAGGACCGCGAGGGCGGCGAACCGTCGGGTGCGTGTCGACGCGGACGGACGGCGGACGGGGGCGAGGAGCAGGGACATCGGTGGTGCTTCCGGGACGGCGGTGGTGCTGCGCAGGCGACGGCACGCGTCGCGGCGAGGTTGACCGATCTACTGTACCGACCGGACGGTACATGCTGCAAACGCTGGCTCCCGCACCGCGCTCCCTAGACTGAGGAGATGACCAGCGCGCGGGACCGCATCCTCGACAGCTTCGTCGGCATCGTGTGCGACGACGGCGAGCGCGTCGCCACGCTCGATGCCGTCGCGGCCCGCGCTGGGGTGTCGAAGGGCGGATTGCTCTACCACTTCGGATCCAAGGCGGCGCTCGTCGCGGGCCTGTGCGAGCGGCTCTCGGACCTCGGGGTCGCCGACGTCGAGCGGATGCGGGCGGCGACGGACGGCCCGGCGCGGTACTTCGTCCGCAACTGCGAGTTCGTCGGCAGCGAGCTCGACCTCGCACTCCTCGCCGCGTCACGGCTGCAGCAGGCCGGCTACGAGGAGGCCGGTCGCACCCTCGACGAGGTCGAAGGTGCGTGGCTCGCGGCGCTCGTCGACCACCTGGGCGACGTCCCCACGGCCCAGGCGATCAAGCTCATGGGCGACGGCCTGTACCACGCCGCGGCGCTCGGCGCGGTCGCGGGAGGGCGCTCCCGTGCCGAGGGCGTCGTGATGGAGGACATCCTCGGCGTCGTCGACCGACTCGTCGCCACCCGCCCCGACGCCTGAACGACCGCGGCCGTCACCGGGGACTAGACTGGGCGTCGTTCAACCGCTCGTCACCGGAGGTACCTCGTGGGCCGCGTCTTCCTCGCCCTGTTCTCGATCGCACTGTTGGTCGTCGCGATCTACCTGTTCGGTGTCGCGTTCCAGGTCTCCAGTGGGCAGGGCTTCATCTTCTTCGGCGGCATCCTCCTGATGTGCCTGTCGTTCGGACTGCCGATCCACGCCTTCTCCAAGCGCTAGCGTTCCTCGACGGAACGGGACGGCCCCGCATCCCATCGGATGCGGGGCCGTTCGCCGTCCCGGCGGCAGTGTCGATCGCGTGCAGGGCCGTTCGCCGTCCGGGCGACAGCGGCCGGTCGTGGGTCGGTCAGGCGCGACGGTGGAGACCGCGCAGCGCCACGGCAGTCGAGACCGCCGCGTGCAGCGCCTCGGCACCCTTGTCCTCCTTCGAGCCGGGCAGCCCGGCACGGTCCAGCCCCTGCTGCTCGTCGTCGAGGGTGAGCACCCCGAAGCCGACGGGCTTGCCCGTGTCGAGCGCGACCCGGACCAGGCCGCTCGTCGCGGCATCCGACACGTACTCGAAGTGCGGTGTGCCGCCACGGATCACGACGCCGAGGGCGACCGCCGCGTCCGCCCCGGCCACGAGCGCGGCCTTCGCCACGACCGGCAGCTCGAAACTGCCGGGGACGTGGATCACCTCGGTGCTCGCCCCGAGCCGCTCGGCCTCACGCAGGGCGCCCTGGAGGAGCCCCCCGGCGATCGTCTCGTGCCAGCGCCCGGCGACGATCGCCACGTGGACACCCGTTCCGTCGACCTCGTCACGCTCGGCCGCTCCTGCTCCGCTCATCCGTCCTGTCCTCTCCGGGACCGTCCGGCCCCGTCCCGCGCCGTCAGCCACGCGCTGAGCTCGGCGATCGTGATGACCGGGACGCCTTCGCACGCCCCGAGTTCCAGCAGCGCCGGCAGGCGCATCATCGCGCCGTCGTCGCCGACGATCTCGCAGATCGCTGCCGCAGCGCGGAGGCCGGCCGCCGTCACGAGGTCGATCGCCGCCTCGGTGTGCCCCGGGCGCTCGCGGACGCCGCCGGGACGTGCCCGGAGCGGGACGACGTGACCCGGTCGGTGGAGGTCCCCGCGCTGCGATCGCGGATCGGCGAGCACGCGGAGGGTCCATGCACGGTCGGACGCCGAGATGCCGGTCGTGATCCCCGCGGCGGCGTCGACCGTCACCGTGTAGGCGGTGCCGCGGACGTCCTCGCTCCGCTCGACCATCGGCGGCAGGTCGAGGGCGTCGGCGATCGCGGCGCTCACCGGCGCGCAGATGAACCCGGACGAGTGCCGCACCGTCCACGCGATCCACTCCGGTGTCGCGAGTTCCGCGGCGAGGACGACGTCGCCCTCGTTCTCACGCTGCTCGTCGTCCGCCACGATGACCGGGCGGCCGGCGATGAGCGACCGGAGGGCCTCCTCGACCGACGCGAGCCCCGCCGGCGGTGCGTCGGCGCCGGTGGCGGTCATCGTGCGTCCAGGCGGAGCATGCGGCGGACGTGCCGGGCGAGCACGTCCGTCTCGACGTTCACACGGTCGCCGGTGCGCAGGGCGCCGAGCGTCGTGGCGGCGAGGGTCTCCGGGATGAGCGAGACCTCGAACCACGCTGCGTCCGGGGCGACGGCCTCGTCCGACACGGCGCTGACGGTCAGGCTGACGCCGGCGAGGGCGACGGACCCCTTGTCGACGACGAGGGGCGCCAGTCCCGGGGTCAGGGCGAAGCGGACCCGTCGCCAGCCGTCGCCGTCCTCGGTGGCGAGCACGGTGGCCGTCCCGTCGACGTGCCCCTGCACGATGTGACCGCCGAGTCGGTCGCCGACGCGCGCCGCCCGCTCCAGGTTCACGCGGTCACCGGCCCGCAGGCCGCCGTGCACGCTCATGTCGAGCGTCTGCCGCATGACGAACGCCGTGAACGACGACGCGTCGTGTTCCACGACGGTCAGGCAGACGCCGCTCACCGCGATCGAGTCGCCGTGCCGGACGCCCTCGACCGCGACGGGGCCGGTGACGGTGAGCGCGATGGAGTCCCCGCGGTCCTCCACGCGGTCGACGTGGCCGAGTTCCTCGATGATGCCCGTGAACACTGGTGTCCTGTCTGTCGGGACTCCGGAGGGTTCCACGGGAGGACGCCACGGACGGCCCACGACGGTGGACCGCCCAGCGCTTCCTCCCGTCCGGACTCTCACCGTCGGTCCCGGAGTTCCACCGGGTCGACCACGGTCGGACATCGGTCCGCCCGCAGCTCGTGGACTGTCACCACCGGTTCGGAATTGCACCGACCCCGGAGCGCTGTACGTGGACGGAACATTACCGCACCGGCCCCGCCCGTAGAGTGGACGACGGCCGCCACCCGGAGCGGCCGGTTCGCATCGCCCCACGACGGGCGGCAGGAAGGACACCGTGGCCTCGATCTTCAGCGCCCCGACCCGCAACCTCGACGTCGTCACGCTCCACGAGATCCTGCGGCTACGGCAGGACGTGTTCGTCGTCGAGCAGGAGTGCGCCTACCCGGACATCGACGGCCGCGACCTCGAGCCGGGGACCGTGCAGTGGTGGAGCGGCAACGGATCGGTCGACGCCACGCTCCGGGTGCTCCACGAGCCGGACGGCACCGAGCGCATCGGCCGGGTCGCCACCGCCCGCGGGGCGCGGGGCACGGGGCTCGCGTCGGAGCTCATCCGCGCCGCGATCGACTCGTGCCGCAGCGGCAGCATCGCCATCGACGCCCAGTCCCACCTGCGCGACTGGTACGCCCGGTTCGGCTTCGTGCAGACCGGTGACGAGTTCATCGAGGACGGCATCCCGCACGTCCCGATGACCCTGACGCGCTGACGCGTCGCTACGCCTGCCAGCGCCGGAGTTCCCCGAACGAGCGCGCCTGCCGGGGCCGCTCGGCGACGAGCCGCTCGAACACGATGTTCGTCTGCGTCGTCGCGACCGACGGGTCGCCGCTCAGCTCGTCGGCCACGAAGTCCCGCAGCTGCTCGGTCGAGGTGCACGCGATGTGCACGAGGAAGTCCTTGTCGCCGGCGAGGAACGACACGTCGAGCACGACCGGGATCGCGAGCAGCCGTTTGGCGAACTCCCGGAGTTCTCGGCGTGCCGCGGCGTGGACCCGCACGGAGACCATCGCCTCGATCGCGAACCCGAGGCGTGCGATGTCGACGTCGGCGCGGTACCCGCGGATGATGCCCGCCTGCTCCAGGGCCCGGACCCGGGTCAGGCAGGTGGACGGAGCGACGCCGACCTCGGCCGCCAACCGGTTGTTGGGGATCCGAGCGTCGGATGCCAGGACCCACAGGATGCGCTCGTCGACCTCGTCGAGGCGGACGGACCAGCTGTCGGCGCGGGTGGCCGGAGTCGAACGATCGAGCACGGGCGGGCCTCCTGGTCGAATCATCCGTCGATGGTGTCCCTGATCGTCGCACGACGGGGCAGCCGGCACCACCCGTCACATCATGAGCGTCATGCCGACGACCGCGACCGTCATCGCGAAGACCTCGCCGCTCCGCACCGCACGGCGGTCCTCCCGGCCCCACTCGTACCGCAGCAGCCACCCGCTGAACGCGCAGTACCCCACGACCCCCGCACCGAGCACCGCCGTGAGGACGAGCGTGTGCGCCATCGGATCGGCCGACGCGGCACCCAGCACCGCCGACGCGGTCGAGCCGTGCCCGGCCCCGCTCGTCGTGACGCCGCTCGCGCCGCTCGATCCGGCACCGCTCATCGCACCGCTCATCGCTCCACTCATCGCTCCACTCATCGCACCGAGCAGCAGCATCCCCGCCATGACGACCGCGGAGAGCGCCCGGTGCACGTCCATCGGGTCCGCGCGCCGGGCCTCCCGGCCGTCCTCGGCCCGTCCTGGTGCGCCGGCCGCCCGAGCGCGCGACCCGATGACCGGGAGCGGCGCCACGAGCAACAACGCCGCCCCGGCCACGAGGGACCAGCCGGTCCCCACGCCGAAGGCCGGGAGCAGCATGGCCACGAGCATCACCAACGCCGGTACGACCACCGCCGGCCGGGGCCGGTACCGGTCGCCGACGACGCAACAGACCGACGCGAACTGCGGCACCACGAGCATGGCGGTCGCGATCGGGTCGTGCACCAGGAGGCCTCAGCGGCTCGGCAGTCGGGGGTGCGGGGTCAGCGCGTCGCGGCCCGTGCGGCTCGCTGCTCCTTGACGCGGGTGTTCTCGGCGCGCACCGCGGCCTGCGTCGCACGCTCGCGGACGAGCCACTCGGGCATCTCCTGCAGGAGCGCCTTGATCTCGGCCGTCGTCAGCGCGTCGTCGACACCGGCGCGCGCGAGTCCCGAGACCGACACACCGAGCTTCGCGGCGACGACCGGCCGGGGGTGCGGACCCTCGCGCCGGAGCTCCGCGAGCCACTCCGGCGGCTCGGCCTGCAGCGCCTCGAACGTGGAGCGCGACACCGGCGCCGAGCGGAACGACTCGGGCGCCGCGGACACCAGGATGCCGAGCTTCTTCGCGGCCGTCTCCGGCTTCATCGTCTGTTCCTGCGCCATGCCCACCAGGGTACGGGACCCGCCCCGGTCCTATGCTCGACGCATGCCCGGAACCCTCACCGTCGCGTTCGTCCCGGGCGTCTCCCCCGCACGGTGGGCACGGGTGTGGCGGGAGCGGATGCCGGACGTCGAACTCGTGCTCCGCGCGGTCGGCGCCGACGAGGTCGACCGGGCGCTCGCCGGCGACGCCGACATGTGCTTCGCCCGGCTCCCCGTGACCGAGGGTCTGCGCGCGATCCCGCTGTGGACGGAGACGCCGGTCGTCGCCGCTCCGAAGGACTCCGAGTTCGCCGAGGTCGACAGCGTCACCGAGCGCGACCTCGTCGGGATGACCCTGCTCGGCGGCGGTCCGGTTCCCGACGACCTCGACGGCACGCTCGATCTCGTCGCCGCCGGCGTCGGACTCGCTGTGCTGCCCCAGTCCCTGTTCCGTGCGGCGAGCCGCCGCGACCTCGTCGCCCGTCCGCTCGTCGACGTCGAGGGCACGCGCGTCGCGCTCGTCTGGCGCGACGCGGACGCCTCCCCGGTGACGGACGAGTTCATCGGCATCGTCCGAGGGCGCACCGCGAACAGCTCCCGCGGGCGGGACGCCGCGGACGTGCGTGACGCGGACGGCACGGACGGCCGGCAGACCCGCGGTCGCGTCAGCAGCGACGGCCGGGAGGCCCGCGGTCGCCCCGGTGCCGACGGCCGGGAGGCGCGGCGCGGCTCCGGCAACGAGTCCAACGGCCGCCCCGGCACGGCCGGCGGCCGCGGTCGGACCGCCCGCCCGACACGCGGACGTCCGAGACGAGGGCGCTGAACGGTCAGGCCGGCCAGACACCGGAGCTGCCGCGACGGTGGCTGCCCACGAGGTGGGTGTCGACGATCCCGACGGCCTCCATGAGCGCGAACATCGTCGTGGGACCGACGAACGCGAAGCCCCGCTTCCGCAGGGCCTTCGCGAGCGCGACCGACTCCGGGCTCGTGGTCGGGACCTCGGCGACGCTCCGGGGCGCGGGTGTCGTCTCGGGCCGGAAGGACCACACGAACTCGGCCAGACCACCCTCGTCGCGGAGGGCGATCGTCGCGTTCGCGTTCGTGATCGTCGCGAGCACCTTCGCGCGGTTCCGGACGATGCCCACGTCGGCCATGCACCGGGCGACATCGGCCTCGCCGAAGGACGCCACCACGTCCGGGTCGAAATCCGCGAATGCACGTCGGAACGCCGGTCGCTTCGCCAGGACCGTGCGCCAGCTCAGGCCGGACTGGAACGCCTCGAGGCTCAACCGTTCGTAGAGGCCGCGCTCGTCCCGGACGGGCATCCCCCACTCGGTGTCGTAGTACTCGCGGAGCAGCGGATCGGTCGCCGCCCATCGGGGGCGTGCCAGGCCGTCCTGGCCGCGGACGAGGTCGAGAACGGCGCTCCGCGCATCGGGCGCCGGATGAGCAGGCACCGGATCGGCGGGCGTCGGATCGGCGGGCACGGGCACGGGCACGGGCACGGCGGGCGTCGGGTCGGTCATGTGCCGATCCTCCCGGCCCCCACCGACAGGTGCCCGGCGCCGGCCGGGGCTGGCCCTGGGCAGCGGAGGACGCGAGGAGCGGGTCGGGTGCGGCGCGTGGCGGTTCCGCGCCGCGCCTCCCGGCCGGGACACGACGGACGGGAGGGCCGTACCGGTGCCGGTACGGCCGGGAGGGCCGTACCGGTGCCGGTACGACCCTCCCGTCGGGCGTGTGCGCGCGTCAGGCCAGCTCGTGGCCCTCGCCCGCGGCCTTCTCGACGTCCTCGCGCTCGAGGTTGCCGACGATGTCCTCCTCGGGCACCGGCGCCAGCCGGTCCCACAGGAAGAAGAGCAGCCCGAGGACGAGCATCGAGATGCCCGTCCACAGGTTGATCTGGATGCCGCCGGTCTTCTGACCGTCGGTCGCGTGGTGCGCGATGCCCGTCAGCGTGACGATGATCCCGTACAGGACGAACAGGCCCCCGAGGATGCGGCGCAGGTCGAACCGACGGGTGGACGTGACGTACTCGCGCTTCTCGGCGTCCGTCATCGGAGCGCCCTCGCCACCGGGAGCGGTGCCCGGCTTGTTGGTCTCACTCATGGTGATCTCCTTGTCGAATCAGGACGGTCTACAGGAACGGCAGGTACAGGAGCACGCACAGGACGAGCGCAGCCGTCCCGAGCAGTGCCGGCGACCGGTACCAGGCGGTGTCCGTCGCGACCGAGTCGCCGTGCAGGTCGATCTTGCCGATGCCGTACACCAGCCCACCGAGCTCACGCTCGTCCCGCGGCTTCGTGAACATGCTGATGAGGAACCCGAACACGAGCACCGTGACGAACGAGATGATCGCGCCGTAGAGGGTCTCGGCGGTGCCCGTCGCGAAGAGCTTCGGGTTGACGAGGTAGGCGATCCACGTGACGGTCGGCGCGATGATGCCCGCGATGTACGACCACAGCGCCGCCGAGGTCGTCATGCGCTTCCACAGCAGGCCGAGGATGAACACGGCGAACAGCGGCGCGTTGAAGAACGAGAACAGCGTCTGCATGTACGTCATGATGTTCTGCGCCTGCGCGGCCAGGAACGCCGTCGCGATGCCGATGAGCACACCGACGATCGTCACCCAGCGCCCGGTCTTGAGGTAGTGCACGTCCGGCATGTTCGGCTTGATGTAGCGCTGCCAGATGTCGTAGGTGAAGACCGTGTTGAAGCTCGACACGTTCGCCGCCATGCCGGCCATGAAGCTCGCGAGCAGCCCGGTCACCGCGACGCCGAGCACGCCCGTCGGCAGGTACATCTGGATGAGCTTCGGGATCGCGTCGTTGTAGCTCAGCCCGGAGTGGTGCGCACCGGCGAGCTGGTTCCCGAGCGTCGCCGCGGCGATCAGACCCGGGATGACGACGATGAACGGGATGAACAGCTTCGGGAACGCCGCGATGAGCGGGGTCCGACGGGCGGCCGACATGTTCTTCGCCGAGAACGCGCGCTGCACCTCGGTGAAGTTCGTGGTCCAGTACCCGAAGCTCAGCACGAAGCCGAGGCCGAGCACGATGGCGAGCCAGTTCGCCCCGATCGGGTTCGTCGTGTGCCCGATCGCCGTGCCCGCCCAGGTGGACAGGTGCCGCGCACCGTCGGTGTGCTCGACCGCCTTGGTGAGCCCGGACCAGCCACCGACACGGTGCAGGCCCACGATCGTCAGCGGGATGAGCCCGGCGATGATCACGAAGAACTGCATGACCTCGTTGTAGATCGCGCTCGAGAGCCCGCCGAGGGTGATGTACACGAGCACGAAGCCCGCGCTGACGATGATCGCGAGCCACTCGGGCCAGCCGAGCATCGCCTCGATGACGATCGCCATCGCGTAAAGGTTGATGCCCGCGATGAGGACGTTCGACACCGCGAACGCCAGGGCGTTGACGAGGTGCGGGGCCTTGCCGAACCGGCGGAGCATGAACTCCGGCACCGATCGCACCTTCGAGCCGTAGTAGAAGGGCATCATCACGAGGCCGAGGAACACCATCGCCGGCACCGCGCCGATGAGGTAGTAGTGCAGGGTCGCCATGCCGATCTGCGCGCCGTTCGCGGCCATGCCGAGGATCTCGGTGGCACCGAGGTTCGCGGAGACGAACGCCAGACCGGTGATCCAGGCGGGCATCGACCGGCCCGACAGGAAGAAGTCCATGCTCGTCCGGACCCGGCGACGGGCCGTGAAACCGATGCCGATGACCACCGCGAAGTACACGATGATCATCACGTAGTCGACCCAACTCAGATCGAGTTGGATTCCGTTCTGTCCTGCAGCGAGAACCATGTCAACTCCACGTCGAAGTGCTTGCGGGGCGGGGCCCGGGGACGGGCTCCGGAGACGCACTCGATCGTGTCGGCGCGCCTCCGTGTGGGGGCGGGAGCGGCTCGGAGCCGATCCGACCCGGAACGTTACACCTCAGGGAACCAGGTGGAACCTCTGCGCCGATTCTCGGTTTCGTCGCGTGTGACCGTTCACATCCGGTGAGGCGCACAGGGTGGGCTCGGTCGTTATCCTCGGAGGATGCCCGCGCCCCGCATCCTGGTCCTCAACGGTCCGAACCTCGACATCCTGGGACGCCGTGATCCCGCGCAGTACGGCACGGTCACGCTGCAGGAGCTCGAGGACCTGGTGCGGACGACCGCGGAGCCGCTCGGACTCGAGGTCGCCTTCCGACAGAGCAACCACGAGGGCGAGCTCGTCACGTGGCTCCACGAGGCGCTCGACGACCACGCCGGCGTCGTCATCAACCCCGCTGCCTACGCCCACACGTCGGTCGCGCTGCACGACGCGGTCGAGGCCCTGACGGTGCCCGTCGTCGAGGTCCACCTGTCGAACGTCTTCAAGCGCGAGCCGTTCCGCCACGTCGACCACGTCGCGACCGCGGCCACCGCCGTCATCGAGGGCGCCGGGGCCGACGGCTACCGGCTGGCGGTGCTCCACCTGGCGACGCTGCTCGGCTGATCACGTCGGGACCGCGCGCGCTGCCGGTCGACAACGCAGGAAACCGCCGCCGGGAGGGACGGCGCGAGCCCGCACCGCGCCTCCCGTCCTGCGTTCTCAGCCCAGCCCCGGCAGGCGGCAGGCGGCAGGCGGCAGGACCGAGCCGCGTCGACACCGCAGGAACCCGCAGCCAGGAGGCACGGGGCGCGGCCGCACCGCGCCTCCCGTCCTGAGTTGTCCGCTCCAGCAGCAGGCCGGACCCAATCGCGTCGACACCGCAGGAACCCGCAGCCAGGAGGGGCGGGGCACGCCCGTACCGCGCCTCCCCGCGGTCGGCCGCAGGCCTACGTCGCCGGGTCCATCGCGAAGTACGCGCTCGTCATCGTGTCGTCGGCCGTGTCGCGGTCGGCGTCGTCGGAGACGCCGGTCGCGATCGACACCACGACGTTGTTGTACGCGAACCGCTCGACACCGACCGGCCGGACGTCGAGGGCGACGGTGAACCCGAACGCGGCCCCGGCGGGGATCGGGACGGCCACGACGAAGTCCTCCGCGAATCCCTCCTCCGGGGCCACGGGACGTGGGGTGACGGTCGCGGCGCTCATCCCCAGCGCGGTGGCCGTCACGCTGAAGGCGACGATGCGAGCCGCGGAGACCAAGGCGCCACCGGCGGGCAGCACGTCCGGCACGACCACCCGGACGACCGCGCCGGCGGGCGCGTCCGGTCCCGTGTTGCTGAAGGCCGTCGTCACGGAGTACGTCCTCCCGCTCTGCCAGAGCGACTGCTGGTGCTCGTCCAGGTACTCGAGCGGCCGCTCGACGAACGGCTGCCACCCGCTCCCGGCAGCGTTCCCCACGTCGGTCACCGCGAGGTCCAGGACCGGCGTGGTCGTCACCTGCGCCACCGCGGGCGGCAGTCCCGCGACCGACGCGGTGAGCACGATGACCCCGGGATCGAGCGATGCGACGAGGCCGGTCGCGGTGGCCTGTCCCGCCGCGTCCGTCACCGCCGTCGCCGTGGTGGTCCCCGGCGTGCCGAAGAACGCCGGTCCGGACACGCTGAAGACGACGGTCTCCCCTGGCGACGGGGCTCCGCTCCCGGAGAGCACCGTCAACGTCGCGTCGGACAGCGCGCCGCCCGCGGGGCGCACCGATGCGCCGGTGAAGGCGAGGGTCGCAGTCGCTTCCGCACTCGCGGCAGCCGCCGGGGTCGCCACCACCACGCCGAGTGCAGGGACGCTCCATGCAGCCGCCGCGACCACCGCCCGCCGCGGTAACGAGGACGGCGGAACCACCGCCTCCCGTCCGGTGCCGTCATCGTCCGTGCTGCCCTGTCCCACCGTGGCGTCCCTCCTGCGGGCCGCGACCGACCCGACGACCGGACCATAGGCTCGCCAACCATCCTGGCGGCGCTTCGGGACCCCCGTTCCACCACCGACGTCACCCCATGCCTCGAGGGAGGTCACCCGCAGGCGCGTCGACAACGCAGGAAACCGCCGCCGGGAGGGACCGCGCCCGCCCGCACCGCGCCTCCTGTTCCTGAATCACCGACACCAGCCGCAGGACCGGCCCACGTCGACAACGCAGGAAACCGCCGCCGGGAGGGACCGCCCCGGCCCGCACCGCACCTCCCATTCCTGAACTACCGACACCGGCCGCAGGACCGGCCCACGTCGACAACACAGGAAACCGCCGCCGGGAGGGACCGCACCGGCCCGCACCGCACCTCCCGTCCTGAATCACCGACGCACCAGCCGCAGGACCGGCCCACGTCGACAACGCAGGAAACCGCCGCCGGGAGGGACCGCACCCGCCCGCACCGCACCTCCCGTCCTGAACTACCGACACGCACCGGCCGCAGGACCGGCCCACGTCGACAACGCAGGAAACCGCCGCCGGAAGGGACCGCACCCGCCCGCACCGCACCTCCCGTCCTGAATTGCCGACACACCGGGCCCGGTGGCCGCGGCCGACAGCGACCGCGCCGCCGCCAGCGGGCCCGATGGGCTGGGTCGACGCGACGCGTCGGAAGGCTGCGCAGCAGAACGCCGCCCAGCGGAACGCAGCGCGTCAGAACTCGGCGGGCCGCCGCACGTCCGCTCCGGCGAGCGCACCGAGGCGCCCGCTGCGGACGATCGGGAGCGCCCGCTGCACGGCCTGGTCGATGCGCAACTCGAGCTCGACGCTGCTCAGCTCGTACGACCCCTCGTGCTTGACGAAGTCCCGCTCGTTCCCGAACACCCCGATCGGCAGCGTCGTCGACTGGAAGAACCCGAACAACGGCCGCATCTGGTGCTCCACGAGCAGCGCGTGCCGATCGCTGCCGCCGGTGGCCGTGAGCAGCACCGGGGTGTCGACGAGCTCGTACTGCCCGACCCAGTCGAAGAACAGTTTGAACGCGCCCGAGTACGCCGCTCGGAAGGCCGGGCTCCCGACGACGAGGACGTCGGCGGTCTCGACCGCCTCCAACGCAGCTCGTGTCGCCGCCGCCATGCTGTCGCGGGTGGGCGCGGCGCCGAGGTCGGCGAGCACGGGTCCGATCTCGACGACCGTGGTGCGGGCGTCCTCGAACTCGGCGGCGAACCGGTCCACGGTCGCGCGCACGAGCGTCGACGTCCGGGACGGGTCCGAGGGACTCCCGCTCACACCGACGATCCGGGGGCTGCTGCTCGTCATGCGCCGATGCTCACACGCCCGGCCATGGACGAGCCGCGATGTGACGACATGTGTCGAGGAACGGTGACCGGCACAGCGCCGGATCGGACCGCCCCCAGCCCGATCGCGACAGGCGGTCCGGCCCCACTCCCGGTCCCCGCCGACCGCTCGCGCGTAGCGTCGGTCGCGGTTCGGCGCGCCCCGGACCGCACCGACGACCGGGAGGCACGACCGCGGCATGCAGACCTTCCTGCCCTATCCGGACTTCCGTGCCTCGGCGGAGTCGCTCGACGACAAGCGCCTCGGGAAGCAGCGCGTGGAGACCCTGCAGGTGATGCGGGCGTTGACGTTGCCCGGGTACGGCTGGCAGCACCACCCGGTGGTCGCGATGTGGCGGGGTTTCCGACCAGCGCTCATGGCCTACCAGGACGCGACGTGCGCGGTCTGGCTCGAACGGGGCTACGCCGACACGTGCCTCGGCAAGACGCTGATCGACCTCGGCCGGGTCGAGGAGGACCTCGAGGCGTACGAGCACGGCGACGTGACCATGCCGCCGTGGTTCGGGGACGAGGCCGTACACCGATCGCACCGCTCGAAGCTCGTGCAGAAGGCGCCGGAGTTCTACCGGGAGCGGTTCCCGGACGTGCCGGACGACCTGCCGTACACGTGGCCGGGCGAGACGGTCCGCGCGGAGGCGGCGCACACGCCCGAGGCCGACCTCGACTGACGCCGCTCCGCGGGCGGAGTACGCGCGGTCCGACGCCCGGGAACGGCAGAGCCGGCCCCGCCACGGTTCAGGGGGGTGTCGTCGTAGGGTCAGGGGTTCGTACGACGACGCCGTGGCGGAGCCGGCTGCCTGAGCGCGACCACGTGGGCCGTGCTCCCCGCCGGGCGCTCAGGGTGCGTCCGGCGGAACGCGTCGATGACCGATCAGGGGGTGGTCACCGGCGCGGGTCCGAGGTGTCAGGAAGTGCGGCGATCGCCTCCGAGGGGGTGGCGGGCCGGTTCGGCGGACATCGGGAGGACGGCGCTGCCGACCGTCGCCAGGATCCCGGCGACCGCGACGACCGCGAGCGGCACGAGTGTCAGCCCGTGCGCCGCACCGAAGCCGAGCGCGAGGATCGTCGCGGGGGCCGGCAGGAGCTGCACCGCGTGGAACCGGGAGGTCCGGGTCGCGGGGCGCAGCGCCGGACTCGCCAGTCGCTGCTCGCTCGTGTCCGTCATGTCCTCCATTGTGCGGACCCCGGGCTGTCCGCGGAAGGGGGGACACGCCCCCCGAGATGGAGTAGACCGTCTAGTACACCCCTCCGGGTCAGACGGCGAGGGCGCGGACCGTGTGGACGGCTGCCGCGATCGCGTCCACCACGGCGGCCGCGCCATCCGGCCCGAGGTGGTCGTCGAACGTGAACCGCACGGCGGTGCGAGCGACCTCCTCCGGCAGCCCGAGCGCCGCGAGCACGTGCGACGTCTCCGTGCTGCCGGCCGCGCACGCGCTGCCCGCCGACGCCAGGATCCCCTGCTGCTCCAGCTCGAGCAGCACCGTCTCGCCGTTCGTGCCCGGCAGGCAGAACGACGCGTGGCCCGGGAGGCGGTGCTCGCGCGACCCGGTCAGCACCGCGTCGGGTACGCGGTCCAGGACACCCGCGACGAGCACGTCCCGCGCCGACTCGGCGACCGCGGCAGCGTGCGCACGTCGCTCGAGCGCGAGTTCGAACGCCCGGGCCAGACCGACGGCACCGGCGACGTCCTCGGTGCCCGAGCGGACGCCACGTTCCTGCCCACCGCCGTGCAGGAGCGGCTCGATCGGGACGCCCCGACGCACCGCGAGCGCGCCGATCCCCTTCGGCGTGCCGAGCTTGTGTCCGGACACGCTGACCGCGTCCGCGCCGAGCACGTCGAGCCCGACGGGCAGCCACGGGGCGGACTGCACGGCATCGCTGTGCAGGGGTACGCCGACGGCGTGCGCGACCGCGGCGAGCGCCGGGATGTCCTGCACCGTGCCGATCTCGTTGTTCGCGTGCGCGACGCTGACCAGCGTGGTGTCCGGCGTGAGCGCGGCGGCCAGGTCGGCCGGGTCGAGCCTCCCGTCCGACCCCACCGGCAGGAGGTCGACGGTGAAGCCGTGGTGCCGTACCAGGTGGTCGCAGCTCGCGAGGACGGCGTCGTGCTCGGTCGGGAGGGTGAGCACCCGGCGACCGCGCGGCGCGGCGAGCGCGATGCCCTTGACCGCAGTGTTGTCGGACTCGGTACCGCCGCTCGTGAACACGACCTCGGCCGGCCGGCAGCCGAGCGCGCCGGCGACCACCGCCCGCGCCGCGGCGAGACCCTGCGCGGCCCGGGCACCGACCTCGTGGATGGACGAGGGGTTGCCGAAGTCGCCCGTGAGCCAGGGCCACATCGCCTCGAGGACCTCGCGGCGGACGGGCGCGGTAGCGGCGTGGTCGAGGTACACGGCCGTCCTACCGATCGCGCGGGGCCGTGGCGACGTCGGGCTCGACGACGACGTCGAGCCCGAGGTCGAGCGCCCGGGCCGAGTGCGTGAGCGCTCCGACGGACACGATGTCCACGCCGGTCGCCGCGATGGCGGCGACGGACTCGAGCGTCACGCCACCCGACGCCTCGACGAGGGCGCGACCGCCGACGAGTGCCACGCCCGCACGGAGCATGTCCGGCGTGAAGTTGTCGAGCATGATCGTGTCGACGCCGGCGCCGACCACGGGTTCGATCTGGTCGATGCGGTCGACCTCGACCTCGAGGTGGACGGTGTGCCCGAGCCGCTCCCGCGCTGCGCGGATGGCCTCCTCGATCGGGACGCCCCGGGCTGCGAGCACCGCCAGGTGGTTGTCCTTGGCGAGCACCGCGTCGGACAGCGACGTGCGGTGGTTGTGTCCGCCCCCGCAGCGGACCGCGTGTCGCTCCAGCGCGCGGAGGCCGGGCGTCGTCTTGCGGGTGTCGACGATGCGAGCACGGGTGTCGGCCACCGCCGCGACGTAGCGCGCGGTGACCGTGGCGATGCCGGACATCCGCTGCACGAGGTTGAGGGCGACGCGTTCCGCGCGGAGCACCGACCGCGCGGCACCGGAGACGATCGCGAGCGTGTCGCCGGCCGCGAACGTGGCGCCGTCCGCACGCTCGAGTGTGACGACGATGCCGGGGTCGACCGCGGCCATGACGGCGGCGAACACGGCACCGCCGCTGAGCACGCCCGGCTCGCGCGCGGCCAGGGTGGCGGTGGCCGTGGCGTCGGCGGGCACGAACGCCTCGCTCGTCACGTCGCCCCAGGGGGCGTCCTCCTCGAGGGCGGTCTCGATGACGCGACGCAGCGCATGCGGCGGGATCGCCCCGACGGCGGTGGAGGTCGTGGGCGCGGCGGCAGTGGCACCGGTCGTGATGTCGGTCATGCAGGAACTCCCTGTCGTGGTGCGGTGGTGGGGACCGTGCGGGACACGGTCTCCTGCCTCGTCGACACCCAGGCGAGGGGCCGCGCCTGCGCGGCGTCGGTGCCGGGGTGGTCGGTGCGGGCGTGGGCGCCGCGGGACTCGGTGCGGGTCGCCGCCGCGTGGGTGACGAGGCGGGCGAGGGTCAGGAGGTTGCGGTCCTCGAGGGCGCTGACGCTCGGCGTCGGGGCGGCGACCTCGAGCGCCGCGAGGTCCCGCGCGGCGCCGGCCAGTCCGTCGGCGTCGCGGAGCAACCCGACCCGGTCCTCCATGACGGCTTGGAGCGCCGGACGCACGCGGGCCTCGTCGACCGGTGCCGGGCCTCCCGGCCGGGAGGCCCGGTCCGGGTCCGCCACGGACGTGACCGCGAGTGCGTGCGGACCCCGCAGGCGCGGCCGTGCCGGCCGCGGGACGTCGAGGGCGTCGGCGGCGCGCACGCCGAAGACGAGCCCCTCGAGCAGGGAGTTCGACGCCAGGCGGTTCGCGCCGTGGACGCCGGTGCAGGCCGCCTCGCCGACTGCGGACAGGCCCGGGAGGCTCGCCCGGCCCTCGACGTCGGTCGCGATCCCGCCCATCGCGTAGTGCGCCGCCGGCGCGACGGGCACGGGCTCGCGCGTCCAGTCGAACCCCGCCGCGCGCGTGGCCCGGGTCAGCCCCGGGAACCGGATCGGGAGCGTGGCACCGAGCGCGGTGGCGTCGAGCATCACGGGATCCCCGCCCTGCGCGCGCATCGCGGCCGCGATGCCGCGAGCGACGACATCGCGGGGCGCGAGCTCCGCGTCGGGGTGCACGTTCGTCATGAAGCGGCGCCCCGCCTGGTCGCGGAGGACCGCGCCCTCCCCGCGCACTGCCTCGGAGACCAGGCCGCCGCCGGGGACCGCGAGGCGGGTCGGGTGGAACTGCACGAACTCGAGGTCCGCGAGGACGGCACCGGCACGCCACGCGGCCGCCACGCCGTCCCCCGTCGCCACGAGCGGGTTCGTGGTGTGCCGGTAGAGGTGCCCGGCCCCACCCGTCGCGAGGACGACCGCGTCGGCGGCGATGCGCAGCGGTTCGCCGAGGAGGTCGAGGACGTCCACGCCGCGGACGGCGCCCTCGTGCACGACCAGGTCGACGAGGAACGTCCGCTCGAGGATCGTGACGTGGCGGTCGAGTAACGCACGGACGAGCGCTCGTTCGATCGCCGCGCCGGTCGCGTCGCCGTCCGCGTGCAGGATGCGACGGCGGCCGTGGGCGGCCTCGACACCGCGCGTCAGGTCGTCGCCGTGCACCTCCTGGCTCGCCGGGTCGCGGGTCCGGTCGAACGCGATGCCGATCGCGAGGAGGTCCCGGACGCGAGCCGGTCCGTCGGCGCAGAGGACCTCGATCGCGTGCTGGTCCCCGGCTCCCGCACCGGCGGCGACGGTGTCCGCGACGTGGGCGCCGACCGAGTCGTCCGCGCCGAGCGCGACCGCGATGCCGCCCTGTGCGTACGTGGTCGCCGCGTCGGTGAGGGCGCCCTTCGTCACGAGGGTGACGTCGTGTCGTCCGCTGGCCCGGACGGCGGTGGTGAGGCCCGCGATGCCGGAGCCGACGATGACGACGTGCATCAGGCCTCCCGGCCTGCGTCGAGGGGACGGGTGGGGGCGAGGGGGCGAGCGGGCGCGAGGGGGC